>JAGAUM010000052.1 GCA_017620795.1 Clostridia bacterium | reverse complement strand
GGTGCATTTTTAGGTGGTCTTTGCGTACTGTTCGCCCGTCCGTTGTTGTCAATCTACATCACCGACTCGGAAAATGCCATTTCAGAGGGCATCATTCGGATGACAGTAACCTGCGCGCCCTATTTCCTGTGTGGAATCATGAATGTGCTGACGGGCACCATCCGCGGCCTCGGCTCATCTACCATAACGGCAATTAACTCCTTGGTCGGTGCCTGTGGCTTCCGAATCTTCTGGGTCTATTGCATCCTGCCTTTCAATCATACCACGGGATTTTTGTATCTGTGTTGGCCCTTCTCGTGGATTTTTGTTATCGTCTTGCACCTGATTACTTTAACAATCGTCAAAAAACGTGCTTTTGCACGGATGACCACGGAGGAATAAATCATGGCTTTTTTAGATTTTCATTTTCACAGTGAAGCACTGGGCAAGCAAGTAGCCGCCTATGTGGTTCTGCCCCAGGAAACGTCGGCTTCCCAAATCGGCATCGAAGGGAAAAAGACGGGGAAAAAATTCCCATGCCTTTATCTCTTGCATGGTTTAAGCGATGACTATACCATCTGGCTCCGTCGCACTTCAATTGAGCGGTTTGCGGCAACCCATGGCATTGCCGTGGTTATGCCCGACGGTGCCCGCAGTTTTTATACCGACATGAAACACGGCGGCGCATACTACACCTATATCGCAGAAGAACTGCCCCGCATTTGTGAGAGTTTCTTCCACATCTCTTCCGACCCCAAAGATCGCTTTATTGCAGGCTTGTCCATGGGTGGCTACGGAGCAATGAAAATCGGCCTTAAAAACCCCGAACGCTATGCGGCAATCGGTGCGTTGTCACCGGTTTCGGATATCCGCCAACCTTATTTCCCCGAAGATATGAACCTGATATTCGGTGATACCATCCCTGATAGTGAGGACCTTTTTTATCTTGCCTCACAAACGGACAAGGCTTCTTCAAAACCTCGTATTTTCATGGGCGTTGGCAAGTCGGACTTTATGTACCAAGACACCCTGCGTCTTCATGCCCATTTAACCGCTTTGCACTACGACTACACCTTCCGCGAATCGGAAGGAGACCACTGCTGGGCATTTTGGGACGAGTATATTCAATACGTACTGGAGTGGATGTTTGCGTGACCTACTATATTGTGGGTGGCGGTGACTTTGACCGCGACCGCTTTACTCCCGAACCAAAGGACTGCGTGCTTGCCGCTGATGCAGGCTATGCCGTCTTGGAACAACTGCATATTGCGCCTGATGCGGTGGTCGGGGACTTCGACTCTTTGGGAACTGTTCCCGACCATAACAACATTCTGCGTTTCCCCAAAGAAAAGGATGAAACGGACATGGCACTTTGTGCCCGTATCGCAGAGGAGCGTGGAGCACACACCATTCATCTGTTCGGAGGCACCGGCGGTCGGTTAGACCATACCTTGGCAAACCTCTCTTTGCTTGGCGAGCTTAGTAGCCGTGGTATCCGCACCTTTTTATACGGACTGGATTTTACCGCCACCGCAGTAACTGACGGCAAGTTAACCTTCCCCAAAGGCTATCGGGGCACCGTTTCGGTCTTTTGCTTGGGAAAACCTGCTTTGGGTGTAACCGAAAAGGGTCTTTATTATGGTGTTGAAGATGCGACACTGGATGCCTTTATTCCTCTCGGAGTCAGTAACGAGTTTACCGAGGAACAAGCCCAAATCAGCGTGCAAAACGGCACTCTGCTGGTCTTGTGGGAAGACCGCTCTCAAAAAGAATTGCCACAGTTGAGCAAATAAAAAAGCGAGTGTTATCACTCGCTTTTAAGCTTATGGGGTTCGACTCCCCTCGGCTTAAGATTATATAACCGACAACAGTTGTCATAAAACAAAGCTTGGTTTTCCGACTCACTCAAGCCCAAGCTCAAAAACCGCTGGATTTCCTCAACAGGCTTCCACATGGGGAAGTCGGTGCCGAACATGAACTGATCGATGCCGAAGCGCTCTATCATCCGCAAAGCCAAGTCCCGATTCAACTCGAAAAGGGCGCTGGAGGTGTCATAAAACACCTGCGGGTTCTTAGGCTGACGGAACGCTTCTTCCCATTCCGAATACCCACCAAAATGGGCGCCGATAGCAACCATATCGGGGACGGCACGCATCAGCGTGGTCAGCTGATCAGGGGAAGAATAGTGGTAACGCTTGTCACCTGTGTGAAAAAGAACGGGCAAGCCACGCTTTGCAATGGCGCGGAAAACGTCAAAGTATTTGGGATCGTCAATGGCAAACTTCTGAAAATCGGGATGGAACTTTACCCCGTGTAAGCCCAATGCTACAATGCGGTCTAATTCCGCTTCATAATCGGCATAGTCAGGGTGCATTGCCCCCAGACCGATGAACTCAGGATGCTTTTGGCATTCTGCGGAAATAAAGTCATTGATAGAGGAAACCTGCTTCGGTGTTACTGCCGAAGAACAGACCACCATTCTTTCAGCGTTGATTTCTTTTTCGGCGGCCAGTAACTGTTCTACCGATGCAGGATAGGACATGGCGACATCGTAAAAATCCCCAATGGACTTTGATGCCTTTTCTGCCAACGGTGCAGGGAAAATATGGGTGTGCGCGTCGATGATGCGATACATGAATAAACATCTCACTTTCTAATTGTCCATTGTACTACTACAATCTTTAAAAGTCAAATAAAGGGAGCAAATTTATGAAGAGAAAAGAAGAAAAAACCAATGTCATGCGGATTTTGGAACAAAAGAAGGCTGTGTTCTTGAGCCATGACTATACTCATGCCGCCACCACCAACGGAGAAGAGGTGGCGCGTGTTTTGGGTCAGGACCCCAATCGGGTCTTTAAGACCTTGGTTACTCAAGGTGCTTCCAAGCAATATCATGTTTTTATGGTTCCTGTCTGTCGCGAACTGCACTTAAAAAAAGCTGCCGCAGCAGTAGGTGAAAAGAACATTGCCATGATTCCTCAAAAAGACCTGCTCCCCTTAACTGGTTATATTCACGGCGGATGTTCGCCCATTGGCATGAAAAAAGTGTTCCATACTGTGATTGATGCGACTGCCCAAAGCTTTGACACCATCATCTTCAGCGCAGGGAAAATCGGCTATCAGGTGGAGCTTTCTTTGGAAGAACTCAAAAAGGCTTTAGTCTTTACCTTACAGGATATTACCGAGTAGGAGAAACGCTATGGCTGTTACCGCCACGATTGTTGCCATCAATTCCAAATACGTTCATTCGTCCTTGGCGCCTTGGTGCTTGCTTGCATCGGTAGAGTCACCTGCCAAAGCAAGCGTAGTGGAAGGCACCATCAACGAGCCCCAAGACCAACTGTTAAATAGAATCCTTGCCACGAAGCCTGACTTGGTGGCTTTTTCCTGCTATATCTGGAACATCAACTGTGTGTCCGACTTGCTTCCGTTGCTTCGAAAAAAGCTTCCTCAAGTCCGCATTCTTTTGGGTGGGCCTGAGGTCAGCTACCGCGCAGAGAATGTTCTGTCCACCTTGAATGCCGATTATGTTCTTTCGGGGGAAGGGGAGGAGCCCTTTTCCCGATTCTTAAACCAATTTCCCGACCCAAGCGGGATTGGCGGACTTTCTTATCGTACCGATTCGGGCTTGGTTATCGCAGAACCGTATCTGACCGAAGAAATCCCCCAAAGCCCCTACACGCCAGAATACTTTTCTGCCCTAAAGGGGCGTATTGCCTATCTTGAAACCTCTCGCGGCTGTCCCTTTTCCTGCGCCTTTTGCTTGTCGGGACGATGTGGAAAACCGCGGTTTTATCCTATGGAGCGTGCCAAAGAAGAGTTGCTTTTGTTGGCAAACAGTGGAAGCAAGACGGTCAAACTGGTAGACCGCACCTTCAATGCCAACCCCAAGCGCGCATACGAACTTTGGTCTTTCTTGCTGGACCAAATGGACGAGCTTCCGCCCGATGTCTGCTTCCATTTCGAAATTGGTGGAGACCTATTGGACGAGGACTCACTGAACCTGCTTTCCCGATTCCCGGCAGGTCGGATACAACTGGAAATCGGCTTGCAGAGCTTTTCAGAGCAAACCTTACAAGCTGTCTGCCGTAAGACCGATAATGAACGGCTGAAAGAAAACATCCGCCGTTTGGTGGCGATGGGGAATATGCATATCCACATTGACCTGATTGCAGGCTTGCCTCACGAGGACTATAGTACCTTTGGAGAGAGCTTTAATACGGCTTTTGCTCTTCGCCCTCAGATGCTTCAGTTGGGATTCTTAAAGCTGATTTACGGTTCTAAAATGCGTGAGGAGCCCAAAACCTATCCGTGCACTTATTCCAAAAACGCTCCTTATGAGGTGCAGTCCACTCCCTGGCTGTCGGAAGAAGAGCTGGCACGGCTACATTTGATTGAAGACATCTTGGAGCGGATGTATAACTCGGGTCGGTTTACCGAAACGGTCGAATATCTTTTAAAAGCTACGGACTTTACTCCGTTTATGCTCTTTGAGCGCATTGCCGACCAACTGGGCGCCCTTCCTGCAGGTACGACCTTGGACCGATTTACCGAGATGCTATTGCCGATTTTGTTATCCTTCCCTTGCGTGGAAAAAGACTTGCTTCGGGATGCTTTGGTAACGGACCGTCTGTCTACCGATGCATCGGGCAGAGTTCCTTTGTGCCTAGACCCCAAGGATGAGCGCATCGGTCCCCTTCGTCACTTATTGGATGAAGACTCCAATACCCGTCGCCCCGGGGGCATCCGCCGCGGAATGGTCTGCCTGAAGAGTAAGCCCTATGCCATCTATGCAGATTACGTTAAGCCTCATCCCGTCACGGGACGGTATCCGCTGACTTTCATTTCTTTCGCAACCGATGGTTGACAAATTTCCAAGGCGACTTGGTGGAATGATGATTTGGGATTAGTTAGGATGTAAGGGAAAGGAGTGACCAAAATGAATTTGGGCGAACACATTCAGCAGTATCGAAAAGAGAGCAGACTTTCCCAAGAAGAATTGGCAGAGAAGGTGGGGGTATCTCGCCAGGCAGTCTCCAAGTGGGAGAGCAATCAAAGTGTTCCAGATTTAGAACACATTCTAACCATGAGTGAGTTGTTCGGCGTGTCGGTGGATGAACTCTTAAAAGGAAAAAGGGACAATCCTTCAGGGCACGATCCCGAAAACCATGCAGGTATTTTTACAGCAGTTGCAACAGCGTTTAACGCCATTGGAATCATCACTGCGGTGATGATTTGGATTGAACGTCAAACCTTCTTGGCGTTAGGAGTCGGGCTGATTTTAATGGCAGTGGGAGCTATGGTCTTTGCTATTGGTCAGACCATTTGCTTGTCTCACACGAAACGAAAAGCAAAGTACTGGTTTTGGATGATTAACATTTGGTTCTATACACCTGTTCCGATTTTTATGTTGTCGAGGTTTGTGAAGAAAATCGTGGGGTTATTCACCCCGATAGAACCCTTTTATGCCATATCCCTGATGGGAATTGCTTTGTTGGTCTATCTTGTTATCGGCATTATCGTGGATTTAAAGCTCATAAAAGAAAAAATCCTTTCTTAACGAAAGGATTTTTTGATTTCTGTTAAAAAGGCTCTGGCGCAGGGAGAGGGGGGTAACTGCTTGGTGGTTACAACACCGATGCTCCGTGGAGCAGGCGGATTCTTTAGATTTAGAACGGTCAACTTTCCCTGCTCAATTAACTCCCTTGCAGCAGGCAAAGTAACGGCCGAAATGCCCAAGCCGATGCAGGCAAATTCCAACAGTAAGTCCAAGCTTCCCAATTCAATCTGGGGTTTGCGGTTCAAGCCATGTTCTTCAAAGATTTTGTCCCAGAATCGACGGGTGGAGCTTAACCGCTCCAACATCAAAAGGGGTTGGGTGATGAGGTCTTCATAAGACACTTTTTTCGGCAGCGTCTTTGCCAATTCAGGTGTAGCGACCAGCACGTCCTGCACCGATAAAACCGACTCGCAGGTCATGGACTCGTCAATGGGGGTGGGCATATTCACAAAGCCCATGTCCACCTGCCCCTCACGCAATAGACGCACCGTCTCGGACGAGGTACGGTTGGTCACTTTAATGGAAACCCCTGGGTATAATTCATGAAAGGTACTTAAAAAGGGAAGAAGCAGATACTTACAAACGGTGTCACTGGCGCCGATTCGTAACGTGCCTACCGATAGGGTCTGTAGCCCTGCAAAATGCGCTTCCGCTTCTTCAATCCGCAAAATAGCGCCCGATACTTCTTGATAGAGACGTTCGCCCTCTTCGGTCAAAGAAACGCCACGGGCACTTCTTAAAAACAGCTTGCAACCCAAACGGTCTTCTAATGCCCGTATGGTCTGGCTGACCGCAGGCTGTGTCACGAATAAAGACGCCGCGGCGCGGGAAAAACTACGGGCACGGGCAACTTCTAAAAACACCTGGTATTGGTCCAAATTCAGCATATAAGTTCTCCTTATAGAAGAAATAAAGAATATTCATTTGACTTATGGCTTCAACTGCATTATAATAGAACCGAAATGAAAAGTCAAGGAGGAAACAACAATGCGTTATGTTGGCGTTACTTCAAGAGGTATTGTAACACCGATTTTTAAAGAAGGAGATGACCTGGTTTCCATGGTGCGTGACAGCTTGCTGGCCGCTTCTAAAAACGAGGGATTTGCTATTGAAAACGGTGATATTTTGGCAGTGACCGAAGCAGTTGTCGGCCGTACTCAAGGGAACTATGCTACTTGTGAGCAGATGGCAAAGGACATTCGTACAAAATTGGGCGGCAAGGACATGGGTATTATTTTCCCGATTTTAAGCCGTAACCGTTTTTCGATTTTGTTAAAGGCCATGGCTATGGCTTGTGAGAAGTTGACCATTCAGCTTTCTTACCCCGGCGATGAGGTAGGCAATCAGCTGATTACCATGGATCAGGTAGACGAAGCAGGGGTTAATCCTTATTCTGATTCCTTTACTGAAGCTGAGTTTAGAAAGACCTTTGGCGATAAGACGGTTCATCGCTTTACTGGTGTGGACTATATCGAGTACTATAAGAGCTTCGGGGACAATATCGAGATTGTCTTTTCTAACGACCCCAAGTATATCTTAAACTATACTAAGAACGTTTTAAACTGCGACATTCATACTCGCCGTCGCACTGCACGTATTTTAAAGGCGGCAGGGGCAGAGCGTGTTTATAGCATGGACGAGATTATGACCGAAAGTGTTGACGGTTCGGGCTATAACAAAGACTATGGTATCTTGGGTTCCAACAAAGCCACCGAGAATAGTGTCAAGCTCTTCCCGAAAGACACCGATGCATTCGTAGATGCGCTTCAAAAGGCGGTCAAGGATGCAACGGGTGCCACTATCGAGGTAATGGTTTACGGCGACGGTTGCTTTAAAGACCCTGTGGGTGGTATCTGGGAATTTGCAGACCCCATCGTTGCTCCGTCCTTTACTTCTGGCTTGGCTGGCACGCCTAACGAGTTGAAGATGAAGTACTTTGCGGATAACGAGTTTGCAGGCCTGTCGGGCGAAGAACTGAATCGCGCAATGCGTCAGAAGATTCGTGAAAAGGACGCTAACCTGGTTGGTAACATGCAGTCTCAGGGTACGACGCCCCGCCGCATCACCGACCTGGTCGGAAGCCTTGCAGACCTGACCTCGGGCAGTGGCGACCGTGGCACTCCCGTAGTTTATGTCAAGGGTTACTTCACCAACTTCGCTTCTGAATAAGCAAATAAAAAAGACCGCTGTTGGCGGTCTTTTTTTATTCCTCCTCTTCGAAGGAACCAAGTCCCAAATCGTTTTTCAAGAGCGTTCCTACATCCAATGCGTGATGACCATACTTGTTTCGGACACGGTCAATGGTTTCTTCCAGACGCGCTCGCTTTTGTTGTTGTTCTTCCGCCTCGGGATGGAACCAGTCGGTCTGAAAAAAGGACTGTTCGGCGGGCAACAACTGATGGGCGGTTACGGTCAGCATCCGAATGGCACGGTTGGTGTCCCAACACTTGTTTAAAAGATGCATCCCTGCCTCGAACAGCTCGGCACGAAGTTGGGTAGGGTTTTGAAGCAGTTCCTGACGGGTGATGGTCTGGAAGTTGGTATCCCGAATAGTCAGGCGAATCCCACGGCAGGAGACCCCGTGCCGTCGCATCCGTTCGGACACTTCGTCGCAAAGGGCAAGCATCGCGGTACGAACATCCTGTTTGCTGACCAAATCCCGACGGAAGGTAATCCCGTTGCCGATGCTTTTGGGTGGTTCGGGCGGTGCGTAAAAAGACGCAACAGGACTGTCATCTTCGCCACGGGCGTATTTTAACAACTGCTCTCCCTGCTTGCCCAATCGGTAAAACAGCCGAGGGTCTGCAGTGGCAATCTGCCCGATGGTCTTGATGTTCATTTCTTCCAAAGCCCGTCTGGTAGCGGGGCCTACGAACAACAAATCACCTGCAGGAAGGGGCCAGACCTTCTCTCGCATTTCGGCACGGCTAAAAACAGTGGTGGCGTCCGGCTTTTTATAATCACTGCCCAGCTTGGCAAAGACTTTATTGAATGAAACCCCGACTGAAACGGTAAGACCCAGCTCTTCGCGGACCGCTTTTCGAATCTGGTCGGCAATCTCTTTTCCTGAGCCAAACAGGTGGGTGGTCCCCGTTACATCCAGCCAGCTTTCATCAATGCCGAAGGGCTCAATCAAATCGGTGAATCGGGTATAGATTTCATTGACCTTTTTGGAGTAGTGACTGTAAGCGTTTCGGGTAGGAGGGACCAATACTAAATCAGGGCATTTTTTCTTTGCTTGATAAATGGTCTCGGCAGTTTGTACCCCAAAGCGCTTTGCTTCTTCACTTTTTGCAAGAATGATTCCGTGACGGTTTTCGGGATTTCCGCAAACAGCAATGGGCAACCCCCGTAGCGCAGGGTTTAAGACGGTCTCTACCGATGCGAAAAAACTGTTGCAGTCACAATGCAAAATCACACGCTCCATCACGGCACCTCCTTTTGTTTTATTGTAGCATACTGCCCTTTGGGTGTCAAACACCCTTTGTATAAAAATAAAACTCCGCTCCCATACTATGTCTGAAAATCCAAAAAGGAGTGGTAATATGAAAAAACGGATGAAAATCCTTTGTGGTGTTCTTTCAGCCGTTGTCTGTCTTTATGTTGCGTTACAAAGCAGCAGTATCGGCGTTCTTTCCAAGTACGGAACCAGAGGTGAGGAGGTTCGCCAGATTCAGACCCAACTGAAAAAGCAAGGCTTTTATACCCATAATATTGACGGCATTTACGGATGGCGTACCACCAATGCCGTGCGGAAATTCCAACAGGCAAACGGACTTCGTGTAGACGGCGTTGCAGGCAATGCCACCCTTTCGGCTTTG
>JAGAUM010000051.1 GCA_017620795.1 Clostridia bacterium | reverse complement strand
GTTCTTGCCGTCTTCGGAGAAATAGAACATGGCAATGATGCCCGTGCCGTCATAGGTCAGGTCGGTGTACTGGGCGTTAATCATGAACTGGCAGACGATATTGCCCTGCTCACCTATCGAGTGGAGGAGCTGGATATCGTCTCCGTCCGAGTGTCCGCTTAAGACCATGACCACATTTTTATGTTTGCTGGCAATGGTGTCCCAGAGCCGTTCGCCCTGCTCGTTCCGTTGTCCCTCCCCGCTTAAATAGGAGTGAGTGGTGATGATGACCTGATGGTCGGGGTGCTTGGCAATGACCTCGTTTGCCCAAGTGGCAACGGTGTCAACAGGGGTGTACTGGTAGCCTAAATTGACCACCAGATACTTCTGCCCCGAAACGCTGAAGGTCTGATAGGTGTTGACCATGGTACCGTCGTGGGTACCGTCTACCTTGCCCTTGTAATCGGATAAGGGGAAGGTCTTGTTAAACCCTGCTACCGAGTCATGGTTGCCATGGACGAAAGAATAAGGGACCACACCGTCTAGGCGGTGCACCTCTTTTTTGACCCGTGCCCATTCCTCGTCGGTGTCACGGTCGGTCATATCACCCATACCCAGAACGAATGCCATCTTCTGGGACTTGACATTGTCAATAATCCAATCGTAAACACCGGTCAATACTTCGGGGTAGCGGTCGGTCTGGTACTGGGTATCGCCCACAATGGCAAAGGAGTAAGCATAGTCCTCTACAGGCGGGGCGTCTACCCATACTGCGGTGTAGCTTAAGTCATAGCCGTTGCCCGAAAGGTCTTTTTTGTCGCCTGCACTGTCCAGGACATAAGCCGCCAACAGGTTATCGGTATCGGGTGCGGTGGCGGTTACATCTGCGGCAATTTCTTGGGCGGTGCGAACATCCGAATACAGCGCCACGTTCTTGATTCTGCCACGGAAGAAGTTGGTGTTATTCTCTCTGGGGTCGCCACCCACGAAGGAGGGGGCGTCCACCACCACATCGGTGGAGAAGTCCAGATTGGAAACGGTTTCTTTTAGTTCCCCGTTGACATAGCAGTGTGCTTGCTTTAAGATCGGGTCTAAAACCAAGGTCAGATGGGTCCATTCGTTGGACAGGATGTTGACTTTGGTAAAGGTAATGGTTTCGTTGGAGCGGTTGTCATCGTTAAAGGTGATTCTCGGATTGCCGGCGGAATGCACCCCAAAGGTCTGATGGTCCACCGACAAAAACTTACTGTAATTGCCCACAATCGTGCCACCTAAGGAGTAAGCATCGCCACTATCGGGAAGCAGAACGGTGGCTTCCATGGTTAAAGGCACCTTGGAAAAAGGTTTGTCCATGGTATAAGTAACAGTGCTTTCAAAGGCAACACCCTCTTCTGCCGATACAGGGCATACCCATAGAGTACAAAGCAATGCCAAAGCCAAAACAAGAGTCAAAATTTTCTTCATGTTTATCGCTCCTTTCTTACGATAATTATAACAAAATTAAACTAAATGTCAATAAAAAAAGACACCCCGAAGGGTGCTTTTTTATAATAGTTTTTGCAATCGGGAGAAAATGACTGCCGCCTCTGCCCGAGTGGCGTTGCCACGGGCGTTAAAGCTTCCGTCGGGGTTTCCTGTCACAATGCCAAGGCTGGATGCTTTGCCAATAGACTCTTTTGTCCAAGCGGAGAAGGTATCCACATCGGTAAAGGTCGTAGTTCCCTGTGGCGCAGAGCCCTTTTTGGACTCATAAAGCTTTACGATAATCGAGGTCATTTCCTCACGGGTGATGTTCTGGTCGGGGAAGAAATAGTCGTTTTTGACCATATTCTCGTCAATCAGCCCCATCTTTTTGGCAGTGTAAAGGGTACCTGCAAACCACGCGTTTAAAGCCACATCAGTGTACGATTCACCATGCCCTGCCTCGATTCGCGCCACCTTCAGTGCCATGGTCAGAAACTCGGCTCTGGTGATGTTGGCATCCGGCTCAAAGGTGGTGTCGGTCTTGCCCTTGATAATCGTCTGCTCGGCAAGGGGTAGGATGTAGTCGTGACCCCAGTGGTTATCGATGTCGGTGAAGTGGACATCCACTCGAATTTGGTCGGGCGCCATGTCAAAGCGGAACTGGTTTTTGGCAAGATAGCAGGCGTCCTTTGCAGTAGAGTAGTAGCGTAATTGGACGGTTTTGCCGTCTGCCGAGAAGTATAAAAGCGCAATCATGCCTAAACCCTTGTAAGGGTCGTCCAGCTCCTGGGCGTTAATCATGAACTGGGCAATGATGTTGCCCTTTTCGCCGTAAGTGATGTTTCTTTGAATAATCGAACCGTCGGCATGACCGCAGAGCATCAGGGCAATATTTTCGTGTTTTTTGACATAATTGTTCCAGATGCGCTTGCCGTTGGTGGTCAGCGTGCCGTCGGAGTTCATATAGTCATGGGTTGAGACGATGACCTGTCGGTCGGGGTGCTGTTCGGTGATTTCCGCCGCCCAGGCGAGCGCTTCGTTGGAAGCGCCGTAGTCCAGATTGATAAACAGATAGTCATTGCCAGAGACGCTCAGCAACTGATAGGTGTTTAGCATGGTTCCGTCAAAGGACCCGTCCACCTTGAACTCTTTTTTCGGGAAGGTCTTGTTATAGTCCTCTTCCTTGTCGTGGTTGCCACGGAGAATGGAATAGGGGACCACCTTGTCCAGCCGGTGAATCTCGCGGTCAGCCCGTGCCCATTCTTCGGCAGTGGAAGCATCGGTAATATCGCCCAGACCCATGACGAATGCCAGTTTCTGCTCCTTGGCATTGTCGACCAGCCAGTCATAAATGCCCGTGTATACATCGGGATAGCGGAGGTTCATGTACTGGGTATCGCAGACCACGGCAATGGCGTATGCGTAGTCGGACGGTGCCGACAGGGGAATCCAGTCCTGCTCCTCACTCGCCAGCGACGGGAAAGAAACCGCGGACAGCAGTAATGTCAGCGACAGTAAAAACAAAAGTGCCTTTTTCATCCGTATCACTCCTTTGTATTTATTATACAAAGCGGGCAAATTTCTGTCAATCCAAAGGCAAGAAAAAAAGGCACCAATCGGTGCCTTTTTGGGGGTGAATCACAGAAGCTTAAGCAGTCGAGAGAAAATTACTGTGGCTTCTGCGCGGGTAGCGTTACCCAATGCATTAAAGGTGCCGTCAGGGTTCCCTGTAACAACGCCTAACGCGACAGCCTTACCGATGGAATCGGTTGCCCAAGCGGAGAAGGAAGCGTTGTCAGAGAAAACAGTGACGTCGCCTGCCTGTGCTTCGGACTTCTGAGACTCATACAGCTTTACGATAACAGAGGTCATCTCCTCACGGGTGATGTTGTTATCGGGATAGAAGTTGCCATCCAAGGTCATGTTCTCGTCAATCAGACCTAAAGCCTTTGCGGTAGCAACAGTGTTTGCGAACCAAGCACCTGCATCTACGTCAGCATAAGCTTCGCCAGCCGTGGCTTCGATACCTGCAACATTCAAAGCCAGAGTCAAGAACTCTGCACGGGTGATGTTGGAATCAGGCTCGAAGGTGGTAGCGGACTTACCCTTGATGATGCCTTCTTCTGCCAAGGGGATGATGTAATCCTTACCCCAGTGCCCTTCTACGTCGGTGAAGTTGACTACGATGGGTTCTTTTTCCTTCAAGGGCTCTGCATTAACAACGATGACGCCCTCACGGGTAACACCCTTTGTATAAGCCTCAGCGGACAGATACTTCATCTGATAGTCGGTGGTGCGGCAGCTGTCGCTATGCTGATTTTCCTTCATGTTAATACGGAAGTAGATCTTGTCGCCCTTTTCTACGTTCAGGTAGATGTGGGGGATTTCGGTCTCCCATTCGTTAGTGTCGGGATCGTACCAGTCATCGTCCTCAGGGAAGATAACCAGGTCGTTTTTCAGCATCTGAATCTTTACGCCGTCGTTACCGCCGCCCTTAACCTTAAAGGACGGAATCTGCAGGTTACCGTCACGGGGAGCGGTAAAGGTCAGAACCGAGTCTGCAATCATACCGGGGTTACCGCTGACATTCTTACCGTTGTTCTGGAATCCGTAGGGGAAGGAACCGGCTGCCCAGTTGTGCCAGAACTCCATGTACCAACCGTCATCGATAAACTCTAAATCCTCGTACTCATCGGTGCCGATAACTGCACGCTGGAAGGACCAGGGTGTAGAACCGTTTTTCAGTTCAAACGCATCGTAAACGAAGAATACATTCTGCTCGGCAGCCGAAACGGGAACGACAACCAAAGCGGCGATCATGGCAATTGCCAAAATCATAGACAATACTTTTTTCACTTTCATCTCTCCTTTTGAAGTTGTACCCTCATGGGTTAATTCCATTATAACTTGCTTCCGGTATAATGGCAAGAATTTTTTGTATTTTTCATAAAATATCGAAAAGTTTCAGTAAAAAAATGCATAAAATCAGCCCGAAAGTCGGAGGAAGAGATAAAAAAACGAACATTTGGAGAAAGGGCGCAACCGTCGGTTTTTTATGCATTTTTTTGCCGTTAAATATTTACTTTTCCCTTGGTCTGTGCTATACTGGTAATGATTCCAATTAAAATGGAGGACTATGATGATGAATTCACAGGAATTATTGCTTCGCGTTTCCGAAAATCCCTTAAAAGGCAAGGCTCTTTACGGATTTTCTTACCGTGAAAACGGACAGTTTATAATCAGCGGATATCATAAAGGCGCACCGAAAACCTACGCCTTTGACGCATCTTTGCTCTCCTTGGCAAAAGAAAGCGACGATGCCCTTTTTAAACGCTTTTTACTCGCCGCCAAGACGGACGGCGGTTGTGGCAAAGTCTCTCCCCGACGGGTAAAGATTCACCTGCAGTTAAACGCTCCCGTGGTACTGGAGTTGCGCTCGGTCTTGGCTCTGTGCCTGACCTGTAACGCCCACGGCGCTGAGCTTGCCAAGACCCTTGGCTACGCTTGGGGAGTGGATGAAGAAAGCGCAGTTTGTTGTGAGGCGGACGGCGCCATCTACGTTTCGGGAGGCACTTTAGAGCTTGCTGAAAAAACCTTAAATGAAGTGGTTACTACCCTTTCCGAGCAGTTCGGCTTTACCGACGCAGAAGAAAAGGGCTGTGACTATGACGATACCGCTTTGACCCTGGCACCTGTCATCCGTATGGCTTACGGAAAGGACACCCCTGCCTCGGTGCTCTTCTTTACCGATGCCGCCATCCGCAACGGCTTAAGCTCGGCTGACGGATTTCAGACCCTGACCCGTCCTGCAGGCAACGCCTTTGCTGAAGAAATCGGAGACGCTACCCTGTTTATCGAATCGACAGAAGCCCCTGCCGTGATTGACGCCATCCGTAGTCGGGACAACGCTCCTGTACTGGTGGGTATCAAGAATTTGGGCTTCTTTGCCTGCAACATTTCCATGCCCCGTGCCATGGCGGTCAAGACCGCACTGCTCACGGCTATGACCTTATATGAAAAAATCGATGTGCATACCCCCGTGGCGGATGAAACGCCCTGCGCTTGCGGTCGTGGCAAAGGTCGCCTGTCTGAGAAGATTGCACTGGTAACAGGTAGCGCCCAAGGCTTTGGTAAGGGCATCGCTCTTGCCATGGCAGAAGAGGGGGCACACCTGATTATTGCCGACTTAAACGAAGAGGGCGCCCGTGCTTGCGCTCAGGAATTAAACGACACTTACGGTCCTTACACCGCCATCTCCGTCTGTGCCAACGTCGGGGACGAGGAGTCGGTCAAAGCCATGACCGATGCGGCAGTCCGCGCTTTCGGTGGTTTGGACGTACTGGTCAACAACGCAGGCATCGTCCGCGCAGGTGGCTTGGAAGAAATGACCAAGAGTGCCTTTGAACTGGTCACCTCCATCAACTACACCGCTTACTTCTTATGTACCCGTGAGGCATCCCGCGTCATGAAACTGCAACACCAAGCCTCGCCCGAGTACATGATGGATATTATCGAAATCAACTCCAAATCGGGTCTGTCGGGCAGTAACAAGAACTTCGCCTACGCAGGCAGTAAGTTCGGTGGCTTGGGTCTGACCCAGTCCTTTGCCATGGAGCTGGCTCCCTTCAATGTCAAGGTTAACGCCATCTGCCCTGGGAACCTGTTAGACGGTCCCCTATGGTCGGATCCCGAGCGTGGTTTGTTCGTTCAGTACTTAAAGGCAGGCAAAGTCCCCGGTGCCAAAACCACCGCCGACGTCAAGAAATTCTACGAAGCCAAGGTTCCGCTAAACCGTGGCTGTCGGGAAGCGGACGTCGCCCGTGCCATCTTGTATATCATCGAGCAGTCCTACGAAACCGGACAAGCCGTCCCCGTCACAGGCGGACAGGAAATGCTCAACTAGGAGGGCACCATGGCTGACGCAACTGTTCGTGAACGCTTAAATGCTGAAACCGCGTCTTTGCGCCTTTCCAACTTAGACGCGTATCTGGGCCG
>JAGAUM010000050.1 GCA_017620795.1 Clostridia bacterium | reverse complement strand
GACAGGTTAATGCATCCCGACTGAATTGCCATGGGCGTGCCCAATGAAAGAATCATTTTTCCGTACTTGGGCAGAATCCGAAAGCTCTTCAGAGAAAAGTCAAAACCAAAAGCACTTTTATGCTGATATAAGTAATAAAGGGAAAACAGGAAGGAAACACCTTGACCGATGATGGTTGCATAGGCGGCGCCTGCAACACCCCATCCCCATACACCGGTAAACAGAATATCCAGCACCAGGTTCACGACAGTAGCGATACCGATAAACATAAAGGGGCGTTTGGAATCCCCCATTCCTCTTAAAACAGCGGAGACCATGTTATATCCTGCAGTGAACACCAGACCGCAAGCGCAGATAATCAGGTATTCCAATGCCATGTGAAAAGACTCTGCAGGCATGTTCATCCAGTGCATGATGGGATTACAAAGCAGTAAAAAGACAACCGACAAGCCCAAGCCCATTAAAAGAATGATGGAAAAAAGAGTGCCGATAATATCGTTCAGTTCTCTCCGCTTTCCTGCTCCCAAGGCTTGGGAAACCAGCACCTGCCCTGCGTTGGAAAAGCCAAGGCAGACCATAGTGGCAAAGTTTAAGACCTGACTGCTTTGGGAAACCGCCGAAAGTCCTGCAGTGCCTACATAGTTCCCGACAATAATCATGTCGATGGTGGAATAAAGCACCTGCAAAGCATTGGATGCCATAAAGGGCAAGGTCAGCCACAGTAGTTGCCGCGGAATATTCCCCTTTGTAAAGTCTTTTGCGATTGTTGCCATGATGCTACTCCTTACTTGCCACCAAGATAGCGAAACAACTTATCGGGGAAGTTGACCGTCATGCCGTCAACCCCCATTTTGCAAGCCTTGCGCATCAGCGCAGTGTTTACCACGCCCCACGCTCTTACACCAAGTCCATTATTACGCAAGTTCGCCATCATTTCCTTGGTAATCCCCTTTGCATCTGGCGCCATTTCTTCACCGCCGATGGAACGGAGTTGTTGGATTTCCGCTTCCTCGGGATTCCAAGTCAGCCAACCAACCCGTGCAGTAGAGTCGAGGTCTTTGATCTTTTTAATATAGTCAAAGTGAAAGCTTGTAAAGGTTGTTCTGGCCAATGCACCATGCTCTTTGATTAGTGCAAGGCTCTCTTCCTCTACCCCCGCCCCTTTCAATTCAATGGCAAAGCGAATGTCATAAGTTGCAAACTTCTCCAAGAATTCTTTCAGCGTGATAATGCGGTCATAAAACCCATTGGGTGCATTTCCGTATACCTTAACCTCTTTTAGTTCTTCTAAAGTATACTCGGCAAGAGGGCCTTTGGCATCAGTAACACGATCTAGCGTTTCGTCATGAAAGAGCACCAAAGCCCCGTCTCGGGTCCGTTGTACGTCCGTTTCGATGCCGTTGGCACCTTGCATCAACCCCAGATAAAAAGACGATAATGTGTTTTCAGGTGCATATTCACTGGCACCTCTATGTGCATAATTAATCATTTAAAAATCCTCCAATCAGATCGTTTCAACTACAATGGTATTGGTGTTGCCCGAATGGCCGTTGGTCATACCGATGATGTCCATGGGTGCTCTAAAGCGAGAGACCATGCGGACGGTAATTCCGCTCATAGACGATACCACACATGATGGCTACCGAAATATCCTTGTCCTGGAAGTCATTATACCCACAAAAAGAGGCTTACATCTCCCTTAAGCTAACCCCATCAAAACCGCGATGGTATCCCGATCCTTCCAATGTTCTTCGGGCGGGAGCTCCGAAAACGGTTTCAGGCAAGGATGCAACTTCTTTTCTTTGTCCTTCTTGCCTTCAGCATTGGAGCCATATTTCCAATGGTTCAACAAGTGATAGCGGCACCAACGGATGTGCTCCAGCTCACAAATTTCTTCATCGATTTCCCAACTTTTACGATGCTCCATAACCAACAAGCGAATGGTCTGATAATCCCCTGCTACCAGATTGGAGCTCTTCAAAAACGGAGAAAGAGACGCCCAAAGGCGCTCTGTATCCGCCTCTTGATTTTCAGGAAGAGCGCAACCCTTTAAGCTACCGTAGTTCTTTTCGTATTCGTAATTGATTTGTTTTGCTAACCGTTGCAGTTTATCTGTGCGGATGTTCTCCGCAGTTAAAATGTGGAACAAAGAGCCAAAGGGAAATATTTTTTCGTATCCAAAAACATTTACGAAGGTATCGGTAGAATCATAACAGAAAATCGATGCCGTCGTCAGCTTGGTCAGCTCGTCTAATAATGCAGAACCGTTTTCCTCCGCAAGGATAATCCGATCGGTCTGTGCAACAAAGGAGAGTTCTTCTTTCACCGAGGCAGTATGGTAAACCACTTCGTCTCCGTTCATAGTCAGAAAGTCCCGATGAACATCCGCAAAATCGCAGGCTCCCCAAATGTGATAAACAATCTTTTGATTGATCGTATAAAGATTATTCAAAAACCCGTAATACAGTAACTTTTTCAACAGATTTCCGCTTCCGATTAAGGAAACGCTCACCGTTTTTTGCGTGAAAGCCTCGGTCAAGGGATGCGTTTTCCAAAACTCCCGTGCAATCATTTCGTTGATATTGAAAAATCGTACATGATCAATAGCAGCTTGCAAGCAGTCAATAGAATCCAGTTTAATATAAACCTCCCGGTTCAAAAGAGCCTTGCGATTTTTCATGTAAAACCGAATTCCTTCGTCTTCGCTTTCAAACAGTAAAATATGGCTTTTGACATCTTTGATTTCGTTATTCTTGGCAATGATGGAATGTTTCATGTTCGCCTTGGTCAATTCCGTTAGCGTTTCATCGCCATAAAGTGCCACAGCATCCGAAGAAAAGCTGACAAAGAAATCTTTCACACGGTTCCATGCCTCTTTTACCAATAACGCAATTCCACTAATCGTCATAATCGGCGCCAACCAACGGGAAATCTCTACCAGCCAATTGTTATCCGTGGTATTCGCATCGAAAAAATACATGCCAACCGATTGATAAAAAGCATCAATGGCACGGTTTCCGTCCAATATGTATCCGATTCCACCGATAATGGCAGGAAGTAAAAAAGCAATCAATGCTATCATTCGTTTCATCGTCCAGCCTCCCAAGCTTCATGGAGTCTTTGCCACTGAATCGCACCCTCGTCAAAAAGTTGTTTTGCAATCCCGCAAAGATATTGATATAACCGCTCCGCATCCTCTTTTCGTCCCAACTTCACATAGCATTTTAAGAGCAAAAGGAGGTGCTCATATCGTGGGTAGTGCAGCTCACTGCAAAAGAGGTCATACAATCTTGTCACCGTTTCGCCTAATTGGGCGGTTTCTTCGTAGTTCCCCATGCCAAACAGAATCCGTTCTTTTCGTGAAAGAACATATAACGTGTCCGAATCTTCTTCGCCATACAGCGGGAACAGGATGTCATAAGCATCGTCAATCATTTTCATGGCTTTTTCATATTCCTTCAAGGCAATATAAACATCCGCCATTTGAATATAACCACCTGCTACCTTGGTATAAGAAGGATCGCCTGGTTTGAGCCACTTGGCATTGACTTCCAACCCCAGTTCTGCGTACTTCTTGGCATCTTCAACATCTTTCGGGTCACCTGTTTCTTCGTTCCGTAATAATAAAACCCGTGAAAGATTGCCTAACATCTGACCCAAAAAGGCGTTTTTAGCGGCAGTATCCATATCCACCTGATTCCAGATTTCGTATGCTTTTTCCAACCAGATTCGGGCGTTTTCAAAAGCATTTTCCAATCGGGAATTAAAATGATATGCCCAACCGATTTTAAATGCCGCCCAACCGGTATTATAAGCAATTTCACCTTCGGTTTTTTTGTAGTATTCATAAATCCGCTTGGCAAGAGTAATTGCCTCCTGGGGTTTTACAGAAAAGCTGAACAATGTCTCAACCTTTCGGTAAAGGTCAATCGTCTCCTCGGTAATCTCTGTAAAGTGACCGACCAGTTCGGTGGCAACAGCGGCATACTTCTCCCGCTCCACCATGGTAAAGTGCCAGCTGTTGGTCTCCAAAATCCGTTCTAAAATCCGTTCCAAAAAGTCGTGACAATTCTCTAAATCGGCAGGAAGCTCATGGCGTACCACTTCGCGAATAATGGGGTGCAGAGCAATGCCGTCTGTATTCACCGTTACCCAACTGCGCGCTTCCAGTCCTTTAATCAGTTTATAAGAATCCAATCCTGCCCAATCTCTGAACTCTTTGACAGGGAATCCGCCCAAGGGCATTAAAGAAAGGTATCTTAAAACGGCCTGTTCTTCCAAAGACAAGGAAAAGACCTTAAACATCTTCAGCAGGTTTTCATAAGCCACCTTGGTGGTCGCATCCGTTTGACGCACTGTTTCATTTAGAGAGATAATCCCCTCTTTTTTCAGAGCCTGTTGCATTTCTTTGGCGGTTTGTCCGCTATTCTCCATATGTTGCGCCAAAAGCTCAATGGTATAGGTATGGCGGTTGACCAGTTCAATCAGCGAAATGAGGTCAGGGTCATCTTCCTCCACGTCATATCCGTCATAATTATCCATAAAAATGCGAACCAGATGGTCCATAGAATCAATGGCTGAAATCTTAACCGCAGGATAGACCCGAGAAAAATCGCATCGAGTG
>JAGAUM010000049.1 GCA_017620795.1 Clostridia bacterium | reverse complement strand
TTGGGAGGCATGAAAATGGAACTGTATCAGCCTTTTCATGAACTGTACACAACTGTAGGACAAACGACCAACCAACTGCTAAAGCTTTGTCAGGACGACGAGATGCGAAAACTGCTTTTGATTCAGCAGGAGGCAATCGGCAAAGCCTTAAAAGACTACTGTGAAATTTTGAACAAGAATGCATAAAAGAACCCCATCGAGGGTTCTTTTTATTTAACCAAATCGAGTTTTGGTCTCTATTGCAATTTTGGTCTCGGTATGGTATAATAGGGTATTCCATAAAAAGGAAGCGATAACATGAAGATTGTGGAGTTGTTCCAAAAAGACCAACAGCAGTTGTCCTTTGAAGTATTTCCGCCCAAAACCGCCATGGGTTTTGACAGTGTCAAGACCGCAACGGAGGAGATTGCCAAGCTCAAGCCCTCGTTCATGAGCGTGACTTACGGGGCAGGGGGCGGAACCAGTCAGTATACCTTGGACATTGCCAAGAACATCAAAAAAGCTTACGGCGTGCCCACCTTGGCGCACCTGACCTGCGTGTCGTCTACCCGTGAGACGGTGCAGGAAAAAATCACCGCCATCCGTGACGCAGGGATTGAAATTGTCATGGCGCTCCGTGGGGATATTCCCGAGCATTTATTGGGCGCAGACCGCTCTAAATGGGCGTACCACCATGCTATCGAGCTGGTCTGCGAGCTGAAATCCGCCGACCCCGATTTGTGCATCGGCGGTGCCTGCTATCCCGAAATCCATCCCGAAAGCGCCAACCAAAAAGACGATATCCGCTACTTAAAAGAAAAAGTAGACGCAGGGTGCGACTTCTTGACCACCCAGATGTTCTTCGACAACAACCTGTTATACGACTTCCTTTATAAAATCCGCGAGGCAGGCATTACTGTGCCGGTCATCCCCGGCATCATGCCCATCACCAACGCCAATCAGGTAGAGCGTGCCATGAAGCTTTCGGGCTCTTTTATGCCCCAACGGTTCAAGAGTCTGGTGGACAAGTTCGGCACCAGTCCTGAAGCCATGAAGCAGGCAGGCATCGCCTACGCAACCGACCAGATTATCGACCTGTACGCCAACAACATCCAGAATGTACACGTCTATTCCATGAACAAGCCCGACGTGGCGGAGAAAATCCAGTCCAACCTGTCGGCAATCTTAGGGAAGTGAGCCCTTTTTACGACCCCGTCCTGCCCCCCTTGGATGAGGGGGAGGTCTTGCGCTATGCAGGGTGCAAGGAGGCGGACAGGGCGGTTTTAGACCTGCTTTCCGATTGTAGCCAAGAAGCGCTGGAGGCGGTGCAAAAAAACGCCTGCTACCTGACGCTACCATTGGAAATCACGGGAGACACCTGCAACTTCGGGCTCTTTAACCTGACCTCACGGGACTTGGCAAAAGCCCTTTCGGACTGCGAAAAAGCAGTGGTCTTTGCCGCAACCTTGGGGCTTGGGTTAGACCGTCTGATTTTAAAATACGGGCGTCTGTCTCCTGCCCGAGCACTGATGCTCCAAGCCATCGGAGCCGAGCGGATTGAGACCTACTGCGACCTGCTTTCGCTTCATGTGTCGGCTGAGGAAGGCCTCTTCGCCACCCGACGGTTTTCTCCAGGTTATGGGGACCTGCCCTTATCCGCCCAAAAGACCCTCTTTGCGGTCTTGCAGTGCGAAAAGCGCTTGGGTCTTTGCTTAAACGACAGCCTGCTGATGACCCCCACCAAGTCGGTCACTGCCATCTTCGGCTTGAAAAAAGCCCCCGACTGCAGGGAATCCAAATGCAGTCACTGTACCAAAACCGACTGTTCTTTTAGAGGTGCATGATGAACTTTCAAACTTACCTACAAAACCACTTTGTCTGTTTAGACGGAGGCATGGGCACCCTGCTCCAAGCCCGTGGTCTGCAGTCGGGCGAACTTCCCGAGCGGTGGAATGTTACCCATCCCGAGGAGATTATCGCCATCCAACAAGCCTATTTCGATGCAGGGCGCAACGTGGTCGCCACCAACACCTTCGGCGCCAATGCCTTGAAGTTCGGGGCAGAGGAACTGGAGCGCATTGTCATGTGCGCCGTTGCCAATGCCAGAACCGCTATGCAAAAAAGCAACGGAACACAGGAAAAGTTCGTGGCACTGGACATCGGCCCTTTAGGCAAGCTCTCAAAACCCTTGGGGGACTTGGACTTTGAGGATGCGGTCAGCATCTTTGCCGAGACCGTCCGTTTGGGTGTCCGCTTCGGGGTGGATCTGATTTTAATCGAGACCATGAACGACGCGTACGAGACCAAGGCGGCAGTGTTAGCCGCCAAGGAACACTGCGACCTGCCCATTTTGGTCTCCAACGCCTACGGTGCGGACGGCAAGCTGATGACGGGGGCAACCCCTCACGCCATGGTCGCTCTGTTAGAGGGCTTGGGTGTAACCGCTCTGGGCGCCAACTGCTCGTTAGGGCCCAAGCAACTCCGCGGAGTGGCAGAGGAGCTGTTGGCTCACGCCTCGGTCCCTGTTCTGTTAAAGCCCAACGCAGGCCTCCCTTGTGTCAAGGACGGATGCACCCACTTTGATGTGGCACCCGACGAGTTTTCGGAGGAGCTTTATGCCCTCATCCAAAAAGGCTTGCGTATCGCAGGGGGATGCTGTGGCACCACCCCTGAGTATATCCGCGCCTTAACCGCCAAGCAACCTGAATGCCTACCCCTGACCCCCAAGACCGAGACGGTGGTTTCCTCATACTCCCATGCGGTCACCTTTGGGGACGAACCCGTTCTGATTGGGGAGCGCATCAACCCCACGGGTAAAAAGCGTTTCCGTCAGGCATTGGTGGAAGGGGACATGGACTATATCCTAAACGAAGGGGTCCGTCAGGCGGATGCAGGAGTGCATCTGTTGTACGTGAATGTGGGACTCCCTGAAATTGACGAGCCACAACTGCTGACCCAAGCGGTCTGCGAACTGCAGGCGGTCTTGAACCTGCCTCTGCAAATCGACACTGCCGACCCCGTTGCCATGGAGCGTGCCCTGCGTCGTTACAACGGCAAGGCGCTTGTAAACTCGGTCAACGGCAAGGAAGAAAGCATGCGCGCCGTCTTTCCCTTGGTGCAAAAATACGGCGGCGTGGTCATTGCCCTGACGCTGGACGAGTCGGGCATCCCCGATACTGCCGAGGGTCGGGTCGCCATCGCCCAAAAGATTTTGGACACTGCCAAGACCTACGGCATTGATAAAAAGAACCTGATTTTCGACCCTCTTGCCATGACGGTCAGTGCGGACAACCGCTCGGCTCTGGTCACGCTGGAAGCACTGGAACGCATCGGTCGGGAGCTGGGTTGCTATACCTCCTTGGGCGTCTCTAACGTTTCCTTTGGTCTGCCCAACCGAGACGCCATTAACGGCACTTTCTTTGCACTGGCACTGGAGCGGGGTCTGTCTGCCGCCATCTTAAACCCCCATTCGGCAGAGATGATGCGCACTTACCTGTCTTTCTGCGCCCTGCACGGCTTGGATGAGAACTGCGCCCACTATGTAGAACATATCGGCAACTACACCCTAACCGCAACGGATGCCACCCAAAAGGCGGAGGCGGTCAGCGGAGCAAGCGACCTGCAACACGCGATTATCAAAGGCTTTTGCGAGCGGGCAGGAAGCCTCTGCAAAGCCTTGTTAGAAACAGTTGCGCCTTTGGAGATTGTCCAGAACGAAATCATCCCTGCCTTAAACACCGTGGGTCAGGGGTTCGAGGCAAAGACGGTCTACCTGCCCCAGCTTTTGATGAGTGCCGAAGCCGCCAAGTCCGCCTTCGAGCAGATTAAACTGGCACTGCCCCAAGACTCCGGCGCAAGCCGCGGCACGGTGGTTTTGGCAACCGTTCATGGGGATATCCATGACATCGGCAAGAACATCGTCAAGCTCTTACTGGAAAACTACGGCTTTACGGTCATCGACCTGGGACGGGATGTTCCGCCCGAGCAGGTGGTTGAGGCGGCAATCGCCCATCAGGCACCCTTGGTAGGCTTAAGCGCCCTGATGACCACCACCGTCCCTGCCATGGAAGAAACCATTTTACTGCTTCGGAAAGAGGCACCCTCCTGTCGGGTCGTAGTAGGCGGCGCGGTCTTAACCCGGGAATATGCCGACCGCATCGGCGCTGACCGCTATGCCCGTGACGCCATGGAAACGGTCCGCTACGCCGAAGAGGTCTTTGCCTGACGCCGACGGAGGGCTTGGGCTTCCACGTCCGAGAAATCGGTGTGTTCGTCCGTATAGTTAATAAACCTATTGCGCTTGCCTGATTTTAGGGCAGGCGCTTCTTTTTGCTCCAATACGGCTTTGACACACCAGTTTCGGATGGCGAAGTAGTCATCCTTATAGGTCTTACCAGACGCACCCTTGTGGCTGTTTAGAAGGTCAATCATGGCTGCCGTGTTTTCCTCCCCGTAGCGTGCAACCAGATCGGCATGCTGTTCGGCAGTCATTAAAACAAACTCGGCAAAGGAAATCTTTTGCGCCTCGTCTATATATTCTTTCTTGTCCTTCTTTTCATTCTTACCCTTATTGTATGGTCTCGCAGGTGTCTCGTCGGTGTTTCGCGGGTGTTTCTCTCCTTGATGCCAAACACCCCATTCTCTAAGGGTGATGATGGAAAAATTGCGTCTCGCATCGATGGCAATAACGTTCATCTTCTCCAACGCTTTTAAGTGCCTGTAGAGGGTGGAACGCTCGATTTGCAGTTCCTTTGAAAATCGGTCCAGACCGAAGATTAACTGTCCTGCTTTTAAGTGGATTGTGTGAATCCCCACCAACGCATCGTGTTCTTCGTGCGCGGCAGATAACCACAGGGTCAGCCAAAGCTTCAGCATTTTTTCGTTTTTATAAAAGGGCTCTTGTATGATTTCCCGATGTACCTTCACCCATCCTTGCATTTGTATCACCTCTTGGCTTTATTGTAGCACGGAAGCTTTGTTCATTTTTGGTCATCTTTCGGAAAAATTGCAGGATATTGCTGAATTTGAAATTTTCATTGAAAAAACAACTTTTGTATGGTATAATAGCAAAAAAAGTACATAGAGGGGATTTTATGTTAAGAGTAGGTTTAATCGGCTGTGGCGGCATCGGTGCCGTTCATGCCAATGTGTGGATGATTTTAAAGGAAAAGGCGCAACTGGTTGCCATTGCAGACTTTGACACCCAAAAGGCGGAGGAGATTGCCGCCAAATGCGGTGCGACGGTCTACAAAGACGCCGAAGAAATGATGCAGAAGGAACAGCTGGACTTGGTGGATATCTGCCTGCCCACCTTCTTGCATACCGACTTTGTGATTAAAGCCACCAAATACGTCAAAAATGTCATTGTGGAAAAGCCCATCTGCCTCCACGAAGAAGAAGCAGAGCGCCTCTTAAAAGCCGAACAGGAAACGGGCGCGCTGATTCAGGTAGGTCAGGTCTTACGCTTTGCCGAGCCTTATGCATACCTCAAAAAGGTAGTTGACAGTGGCAAG
>JAGAUM010000005.1 GCA_017620795.1 Clostridia bacterium | reverse complement strand
TTAATCAAGTATGACGAATCCCGTCCCGGTGTTGCCAACCTCATCAGCATTATGTCCGCAGTGACCGGCAAGACCATCCCCGAAATTGAAGCCGAGTTCGAGGGCAAAGGCTACGGAGACTTCAAGGTCGCTGTTGCCGAAGCGGTGATTGCCTGCCTGGAGCCCATCCAGAAACGGTATAACGAGCTGATTGCCAACAAAGACTACTTAAACCAGATTGCTGCTGAGGGGGCAGACAAGGCACGCCGTCTTGCCCATCGCACACTGGATAAAGTTTATCACAAGGTCGGTTTTGTAAGATAAGGAGGTCCTTATGCAACTTCCGTTTGATACGAATCTGCTTTTGATTCTGTTTGCCTTTGCAGTTTCCTTTTTGATTTGTTTTCTGACCGTTCCCGGGGTCATGGTTCTTGCCAAGCGTGTGGGCGCCATGGACATTCCCAAGGACAAGCGTCGGATGCATACCGAGCCCATCCCCAGACTGGGTGGCTTGGCAATCTATATCGGGTTTTTGGCGGCAGTCTTACTCTTCTGCCCCACCATCACCCCTGCCCTTCGTGGCATTATCATCGGCTCGGTGATGATTATCATCATTGGCATCATGGACGATATCAACGCCCTGCCTGCCCTGCCCAAGCTCTTTGTGCAGTTGGCGGCGGCAGTAGTGGTCGTCCTCCACGGCGTGGTCATTACCTATCTGGACAACCCCTTTCCCTTTGGCCCCGAAACCTTCCAATTAGGCTGGTTTGCTTATCCCTTTACGGTGCTCTGGATTGTGGGTGTCACCAACGCCATCAACCTGATTGACGGGTTGGACGGCTTGGCGGCAGGTATCTCGTCCATTGCGTCGGTGTCCATTTTCATCATCGCATGGCTGACCAGTGCCCCCGAAATCGCCTTGATTATGGCGGCGCTCTGTGGCGCTTGCTTCGGCTTCTTGCCCTATAACTACAACCCTGCCAAAATCTTCATGGGCGATACTGGCGCGCTGTTCTTGGGCTTTATTTTAGCCTCCGTATCCATCAGCGGTCTTTTTAAAGGCTCTGCTCTGGTCTCGGTCGCCGTACCCTTCTTGGTTTTGGGACTGCCGATTTATGACGTTCTGTTTGCCATCGGCAGACGGGTGTTAAAGCATCAACCCATCATGCAGCCCGACCGCGGTCACCTGCACCACCGCTTAATCGACATGGGCTTGTCCCAGCGTCAGGTAGTCACTATCTTATACTCGGTCAGCGGTACTTTGGGGTTGAGCGCCATTATTCTGGCAACAGGACTGTCGGGCCGTGCCATTGCACTGATGCTCTTACTGCTCGCCCTGACGGTTTTGGAATTTTATCTGTTGCGTTGGGACGCAAAAAAACAGAAAGAAGAGGTTTTGGAAGATGAAGAAAATTAAAGTAATGTCTGTATTCGGGACTCGTCCCGAAGCCATCAAGATGGCTCCTCTTTGTAAAGTACTGGAAGCCTGCCCCCAGATTGACTCGGTGGTCTGCGTAACCGCGCAACACCGCCAGATGCTGGATCAGGTTCTGGAAATCTTCGATATCCAACCCGATTATGACTTGGACATCATGCGTGAGCGTCAGACCTTGGTCGGCATCACCACACGCGTGCTTGAAGGTTTGGACGAGGTTTTGAAAGAATCCAAGCCCGACATCGTCTTGGTTCATGGCGACACCAGCACCTCTTTTGTAGGCGCACTGGCGGCTTTTTATAACCAAATCCCCGTGGGCCACGTAGAAGCAGGCCTGCGTACCTATGACAAGTACTCGCCCTTCCCCGAAGAGATGAACCGTTGCCTGACCGGTTGCATGGCGGATATGCACTTCTCGCCCACCGCCTCCAATCGGGACAACCTGCTCCGCGAGGGCTATGACGAAGAAAAAATCTATATCACCGGTAACACGGTTATCGATGCCTTAAAGACCACCGTTCAGCCCGACTATATCTTTAAAGACGAAAAGCTCAACGCCGTAGACTTTAAAGGCAAGAAAATCTTCTTGGTCACCGCTCACCGCCGTGAAAACTTGGGCAAGCCCTTAGAGCAGATTTGCCGCGCCTTAAAGCGCCTGGTCGAGCGCTATCCCGAGACCGAGCTGGTCTACCCCGTCCACTTAAACCCTGCCGTCCGCGAGACGGTCTTCTCCATCCTGGGCGACTGCGAGCGTGTCCACTTAATTGACCCCGTTAACGTGGACGACTTACATAATGCCATGGCACGTTGCCATATGATTCTCACCGACTCGGGCGGTCTGCAGGAAGAAGCTCCTGCTCTGGGCAAACCCGTTTTGGTCTTGCGTCACGAGACCGAGCGCCCCGAAGCGGTTGCCGCAGGCACCGTCAAGATTGCAGGGGTCGAGGAAGAGGACATCTTCAACATGGCGTGCGAGCTGATGGACAGTCAGGAAGCTTACGATGCCATGTCCCATGCCGTCAATCCTTATGGTGACGATAACGCTTCCGAGCGTATCGTGGATGCGATTTTGTACCACTTCGGTTTGAAAGAGGACCGCGTTCCCAACTTCCTGGGCGAATAAGTAAAATAAAAAAGAGAGCCAATCGGCTCTCTTTTTTTATTTATCTTCCCCAGTCAAAGAGGTGGTAGTATTGCAGAATCCGACATTCTGCCAGCTGTTGCTCGGTGGCTTCGTCCAGCTCGCGGGTCATGGATCCGTCCACCATGTAATAGGTGGGGGCAATGACCTGCACCTTTTTCCGCAGTTCCTGCAAGAAGGAAAAATAAGGCGGTAAGGGGACGTTCATCTGTTCCAAAACCAGTGTTGACAGGAAGTTGGCAGAAATCGTCGGGCCTTGACCGGTACGGACGATGCCGCTTTGTTGCCGTGCGGCGCGGTTCTGCCAGATGAAGTAGGGGGTCTGGTAGCGGTGGAGCATGCCTGCCTTGGTCTCGGGATCGATGTCATAGCCGATGGCGCGTAACCCCTCGAAGTTTGCATCGAAGTAGGGCAGGTGGTCGCCGTAGAAGACCAAGACCGTCGGCTCGTCAATAGAGTTTAAGTACTCGGTCAGGCGCAGGAGCATCTGATCTGCATCCGCAAGACCTTGCATATAGTTATCCATCACGGCATATAAGGTGTCGGACACCCCATCAGGGCGCACCATCCGCGGTTCACGGTCGACGATTTCCTCGGCATAGGGGCCGTGGTTCTGGATGGTGACGGTGAAGTTAAAGTATCCGTCTTTTTCGGGGTTTTCAAGATAGTCGTTATAGTGGTCGATAATCAGGTCGGTGGTGACCCGATCGCTGACATA
>JAGAUM010000048.1 GCA_017620795.1 Clostridia bacterium | reverse complement strand
TGATTGCGTTCATATCCAGGTCTGCTGTAGCACGATGCGCCAAAACGTCCGTCGGGTACTCCTCGCTTGGGTCGCAAACCGCCAACCGCACGGGAATCACCTGATCCTTCCACCTTGCCATCAGTGAATAGACGCCCGCCTCAGATGGGGTCAAAAGATACCTCCGCCAAACCGGGGCTTCCAGGTCTTTGCAATTGGTCATCCAGCTGACAGCGTCGCCAGAAACCTCCTCGTCCCCAATCCATACGCGGTATTGCCACAAATCCACCGCCGAATTGGGCAAGGCGGGAATGGCCGCGCCATTACGTGAAACAAGTTCCGCAGAAGGTGCAATGGTTGGCTGTAATGTATCCCAGCGTTGTAATAGCACCACGGGGTCAAGCAAAAGTCGTTGGTCGATTTCACCCTCCAGCACGAAATGGATACGGTCACCTGCCTGCACCTTCAGGGAAAGCCCTTCCATCAACAGGTACAAGCGATCCTTGCACAAAAAGTCTTTCATCCAAGTTTCGGGGTCCGATAACACTGCGCCTTCGGGCCAAATCGGCTGCTCGTTATGAAGGATGACAAGCCGTACGCTTTTGTGAAGTTCAGTCTTATCACTCGGACGAATATAAGGAGATACCCATCCTGCCTCTGCAGGGGGTACAGTATATGCGAAGGAATAATATGCTCCGTAAGACTTGGAAAAGCCGATGCCGTTAGACTCCAGAGCCGAGCTGAGCACCATATCCTCACGTCCCCAGATGGACGGCCGTTCTCCACGCAGATATGCCCAAAGCAGTGGTTCTGCCGCCGAACGGGTAGTAAAGAAAGTGTCATACTGACGCCAGCGGTCCCACTCAGCCTCATGAAACGGAATACGGGTGGAGAAGGGGTGATAAGTCCCCGTCTCCCGATGAATCACTCCCATGCTCCAATCGCCCTGATAGGTCACTTCATCCGCCAGAAAATAATCGGCATAGGCACGTTTGGTCTCCTCCTTCGACATATAGGACGAAAGGGATTCCTCGGAAGTAGGACAATGCTCTCGGGCCCATTCCTGATAGGGCAAGGGCATAGGCGGCAGGGTAATTTTGTAACGGTCAATAAAACAGTTTTGTTGCATAAGCTCCCTCGTTTCTTTCGTATATGCTCAAAGGAGCTTCGTATATAAGCCCCTTCAAACAATTATCAACTTTTTCAGTGATTAGAAGTCATACGTACGACTGAAGCCGTCACCCAAACGGGTCAGATAAACCTTGCGGTTCGCACGGTCAATCTGTACGACGTCCATCAGCTGTTCCGCATCAGTACCAGGCAGACGGTTGTTCGTATTCATTTCCATAGAACCGGAGTGAGTAACCTCCATGTTCAACTCAGGCAAGAAATGCTTGGTAGCAGAACGAGTATCGCCATCGTTACTGATTGCGATGGTGTAGAATCCACCATCTTCGTTATAGTGTTCACCGTCATAATGGGTATGTGCACTGAGGATGCAGAAGGCATCAACACCAGGAATCGTCTGTTCTATTTTGGTAAGCGTCTCTGCGGCCTGCAGCGAGTACAGCGTGGGAGTCACGACGGTTTTAGAAGGATTGAGACCACGGTGCGTTAAAACAACGATGCCCCAGCCCTTGCTTAAGGGGTCGGTTCCTTGCGTTGCGGTATATTCCATCCATTTGAGCTGTTCTTTAAACGGAATGACGTTCATCTTATCCGTCTCGTCGGTTTCGACGTAGCCCGTTTCAGCAGAATAATCTTTGGGGAACGTACCGCCAGAGCCGTCATCCAGGAAGTAGTAGCGAATCTTATCGTTTGCATCGTCCATATAGTAGAAGAGGCAATCGTTGGTCTCCTTGGTCAAGGCATTGCCGTGCTTGTCCACAAGACCCATATCCGCAGTAACCGTACGGGAAACGGTAATCCCCTCTTTGCTTCTGTCAGCATAAACACCAGAGCCCTTATCGGTTGCCTTGATAACAAGGTCGTTAAGTTCGGAGTCAGACAACTGCTCGTCGTCGGTAAGGGGTTTGGTGCCGTTGTTATCGTGGTTACCTCTTACAGGATACCAATAGGAGTCAAAAGTACTCATTTCCTCAAGCCAGCCATTGAAAACCTTCAGACCATCTGCGCGGGTTTCCTGGCCGTTCAAAAGATCACCGGCGAAGAAGACTTTGTCGATGCCCAGTTCAGCACCTAGGTAGTTCGCAACCTCGGCAGTGTTTCTGTTGTTCATTTCCCAGTGCATATCAGCAAGGAAGAGTGCGGTCGGCAGGTTTCTTCCGCCATCGTTCTTCTTGGCCTGATAGGTGGCAAGGTTCAATGCCCATTCCCAATAACCCAGATCATCTCTCCAGGTGCTCGTTGCCTTACCCTTTTCACCGAGTCCGCTGAGGTCGATGGTTGCCAGTTCCAACTTATCCAGCGTAGGAACTGCATGGTCGCCGTTTTCATCACATACCGACAGCAGGACAATCAAATACTCGCCATTATACTCAAGTACCAAAGGATACTCGCCCGCTTCGGTCGGTGCCAGCAGATAACGACCGTCGGCGATTCGATTCAACTCAGAGGTACCGATTTTACAATTAACTTGCGACAGAGAAAGGCGTTTTCCATTAAAGTTAACATTATACTGTCCTAAGTCAATGGTTTCGCCCGGATTAGCCGGAATCGCTTTGCCGTTTGCCGAAACTGCATTGCTTGTTCTATCCATGTAGATGTCTGCAGCTTCACCCAATGCCAGCATCGTATCTAAGATGTTGTCCAGCTTGGTATTCTTGCCGTACATACGCTTTGCGTAGGTACCAACGCCGTACAGCAGCGTATCGCTGACCAACTTATCGCCCTGATAAATGGCGAAGGTCATCGGCTCTGCGTAGTAAGCCATCGGTACTGCAGCATAGCACACAATCTGCTTTTTGTCGGTCGTTTCGTCAACGTACCGGAAACTTCCCATATCATCAGAGAAGGTGCCATCCGTCTTCGTGACACGCAGTTTCAAGGTCGAAAGGTCATCAACATCGCTATCTGCCTTGATGGTGAACTTGATGTTGACCTCATCACTCAGGACCAGCGTCGCCTCGTTCAAATGCAGGTTAGCGCCCGTTTTCTTGTCGTATACCAAACCACTCAAATTGCGGTTTTTGACCTTGACGCTCGGTAAGCGCTGACCTTCCGGAATAGCAGCGTTTGCAAGGTTGGTCGTGTTATAGTTATAGTATGACTGTGCCGCAGCAGCATAGTTTAAGGATGCCATTGCCAAAGCCGACGTAGCCTCGGTTGCATCGACCAAATCGCCGTCCTCTAACAGATAGTACGAAAGAAGGTCTGCAACAGTAGTCGTTCCTGATAGGGTCTTGCTGTCGTCCAACGCTACACAGGAGATGTTATAGCCAATCGTTTCAGTCAGCTTACGTGCAGTAAGATCTTCGATGGTGTAATAGTAGGTGACCGTCCCGTTCTCATTGGTCGTTCTGGTAATCTTCGGTGTAACGGCATTCCCTGCCAGAGTAAAGGTTGGAGTTGCTGCAGCAGCCGCAGTTTCATTCTTATAGGTAGCGATAAAGTTCACAGCAAATGCCTCTGCCAGTGAAGTGGAGGCTTGCAGTTCAAACAGTTCCTCCGACGGAGGTGCAACGGTGGACATGGTAACCAGCACGTCCAGCTTGTTTGCACCACCCTGTGCGCCCGTTACCACAAAGCGGATTCGGTCGCCTGCCTTACAGTCTAAAGATAATCCGTATGCTGACGCCATCAGGGAAGTTCCCTCAACATGACCGGTTTCCCACGTTTGAGGATCGCTGAAAACAGCGCCTTCGGGCCACACAATCGTATCGTTGTGCATAATCATTACGCAGGCTTCTTCTTGTACCTGTGTCTTTTGGGTAGAGAAAGAAGGAATAGCGTCGCCGTCTTTGGGCACGATGTAAGAATAAGTGTAGTACGATTGAAGCCCCTTAGAGCCCTGAGCCGTAAAGAAGTTGGTATCAGCCGTGGTGGCGAAGTTGTCACGGCCCCAAATGTAACAGTATTTTTCTGACGATAAATACTCTTCAAGGCCGCTTTCTGCAACTGCTTTTGTACAATACCAAGCAGTTTCTTTAAACGCTTCCGTCCAGTTATGAGTCAGGTTAAAGCACCATGCACTTTCAAAGGGCGAATATACACCCGTATACCGATCGGTCTGGCCCGCAGACCAGTTGCCCGACCAGGTAACCTTGGTGTTGTCCATATAATAGGTCTTATAGGCTTC
>JAGAUM010000047.1 GCA_017620795.1 Clostridia bacterium | reverse complement strand
CTTTTGTTCCCCTTGTCCTGGATGGGCTTTCATTCCACTGCGGTTTCTGACTATCAGTCGGATTTATACAACGCAGTTTTTTATGGTGCTTTAATGGAAACCGAGGACCCTGTTACTGCTTTAAATGAGATGGGGCTTTCTGAAGATTTGGCTTCTTACGCCAAAACACCTTATTTTGCTGTTGAAGATGCAGAACTCCTGAACAAGGAGTTTTATCCGAAATTCACCTATGGTAATCTTGTTGCTTATTATTTAAAGCATCCTGACACATTTTTTGCAGTCATTAAACAGGCGGGAAACAATGTTTACGAAACCGACATCCAATATTTACGGAGTTATAGTGAAACCGACGTTTCTGCACAACGATTTTTGAGCGTGCCGACCCACTGGTTTGAGACGCTCCAGTTGCGTTTCTTGCCTCGCGGTGTAGTGAGCTGGCTGGTGTATTTAATCCTGTTTATCATTTTGGCATGTGTTCGTCGCAAGACCTTAGAGGGTGAGGGGGAAAAAGCGCTTTCTGATTGTGGTGTTATGTTTGCGTTTATGCCCTTGTTGCTGTTGGTTGCAACACCCTTTGTATCTGGATTAACCGAGATTTCAAGGCGCTTGTTTTACACCAATGCGGTGTTTGAATGCTTCTTTGTTCTGTTGGTTGCTTATGCGGCTGAGATTATTCTTTTGCGTCGCAACCGCTTAAAAGAAGAGTATGGCGTCAACCAATAAGGAGAGATTGTGATGAGAAAAGAATTAAAAGGCTTTATCTTTGGCGTCGTTTTAACGCTGATTTTAACTTGCACGACAGCGATTTTTGCAGATGATATTTTTGAAAGCATCGCTGTTTTGAGAAACCCCAGCACCATTACCATCAATGGGGCTGATATGTCTGGGGATCATTTTGAGTATCAGAATCGTACCTATGTTCCTTTGCGTGAAGTAGCAGAAAAGCTTGGTATGGATGTAGTCTGGAATGGCGAAAACGGAACCATTGATATTACGCCTGCAAAGGAAGCGCTGGTTATCAATGGCGAGCGCGTGGAGCGGTCCGTCTACGATGCGTCCAAAAAGCAGTTGGCTATTTACTACCAGAATCAGGGTCAGTCCCTTTCGGATGAAGCATTAGAGGATGCAACATTCCTGTATGTTACCGAGCGTTATCTGGTCTGTCAGGAAGCCCAAAAAGCAGGCGTTATTCTGACAGAAGAGGAGATTTCTACGTTGAAAGAAGAACTCGCTGCTTTGAAAACCGCCTTGGGTGATGAAGAGTACTATGCACAACTGGAGCAAATCGGTTATGACGAGGAGTCTTATCTTTCGTTGCAGTTACAGCTGACGTTGATGAATAAGTATGAACAAACGTTGGGCTTTTCTGCAAGCGAGGAGGAGATTCGCGCTTATTATGACAAAAACCTTGCAGATAAAGAACAAGAGTATACGGTTGCCAAGCACATTCTCTTTTCCACTGAAGGAAAGACTGATGCGGAAAAAGCGGCGGTAAAGAAAACTGCACAAACGATTTTGCAACGCATCAAGAGCGGTGCGGACTTTGATAAGATGATGAAGCAATACTCGGAGGATCCGGGTCTTACTGACTATCCTGATGGATATACATTCACGGACGGTCAGATGGTTCCCGAGTTTGAAGCTGCCGCAAAAGCGCTGAAGAACAATCAGGTCAGCGGTTTGGTTGAGACAAATTATGGGTATCATATTATCAAAAAGATTTCTTCTGGCATCACGGATTCTTTTGATGGCTTGAAAGAAGCGATTAAAAAACAACTTTTAAGCGAGCAATATGCCACATATGTCTCTGCTTTGCGTGAATCGGCGGAAATTGTCTGGAGCAAGTAATAGGAGAATGAAATGCTGAAAAATTTGATTGAAAAAATGGTCGGGTCTTATAGCGACCGTGAGATTCGTCGGATTCAGCCTTTACTGTCTGCAATTGAGGCATTAGACCCGACGTATCGTGCATTAAGCGAAAGCGAACTGAAAGGAAAGACTGCGTGGTTAAAAGATCGTCTTGCAAAGGGTGAGACCTTGGACGATATTTTGCCTGATGCGTTTGCAACAGTTCGTGAGGCTTCGGCGCGTGTCCTGAATATGCGCCATTTCCCAGTTCAGTTAATCGGCGGTATCATCCTACACCAGGGACGTATCGCAGAAATGAAAACGGGTGAAGGTAAGACCTTGGTTGCAACCTTGCCTGCGTACTTGAATGCATTATCGGGCAAGGGTGTTTATGTGGTAACGGTAAATGACTATCTGGCACTGCGTGACAGTGAGTGGATGGGAAAGCTTTACCGCTATCTTGGCTTAAGCGTAGGTCTCATTGTTCATGATTTGGACGGCGAGGCGCGTAAAGCTGCTTATGCTGCTGACATCACCTATGGTACCAATAACGAGTTTGGCTTTGACTATTTGCGTGACAACATGGTTGTACACAAGGACCAGATGGTACAACGCGGTCAGAATTTTGCCATTGTGGATGAGGTGGATAGCATCCTGATTGACGAAGCGCGTACGCCGTTAATCATCTCGGGTATTGGTGATCGCTCAACGGATTTGTATGAGAAAGCTAACGAATTTGTTTTGAGACTGAAGTCTCACCGCATCAAAGAAGCAGACCAAAAAGTAGATATGGACGAAGAAGTGGATGCGGATTATATCATCGATGAAAAAGCTAAGTCTGCTTCGCTGACCTTAAAGGGCATCAAAAAAGCCGAGGCACATTTCGGTGTCGAAAACTGGTCTGATCCTGATAACATGACCTTATCGCATCATGTAAACCAAGCCATTAAGGCGCACGGAACCATGCATCGTGACCGCGATTATGTTGTGAAGGACGATCAGGTTATCATCGTCGATGACTTTACAGGTCGCCTGATGATGGGACGGCGGTATAGTGACGGTTTGCATCAGGCGATTGAAGCAAAGGAAAAAGTAAAGGTTGCTCACGAAAGTAAGACCTTGGCAACCATCACCTTCCAGAACTATTTCCGTCTGTTTTCCAAACTTTCGGGTATGACGGGTACCGCTTTAACCGAGGAACGGGAGTTTCAGGATATCTATAAACTAGATGTTGTTGTTATCCCCACCAACAAGCCGATGATCCGTCAGGACCTTCCCGACTGTGTGTATAAAAATACCAAAGGGAAATATGAAGCGGTACTGGATGAAATTGAGCGACGACATGCCACGGGTCAGCCTGTGCTGGTAGGCACCATTTCCATTGAAGTATCTGAACTGCTGAGCAACCTTTTGAAGAAACGTGGCATCAAACATTCGGTCTTAAATGCGAAGCAACATGAAAAAGAAGCAGAAATCGTTGCACAGGCAGGGCGAAAAGGCGCAGTAACCATTGCCACCAACATGGCGGGCCGTGGTACGGACATTATTTTGGGCGGTAATGCAGACTTTATGGCTCGTCATGACCTTAAAAAAGAGGGCTATGAAGACGATGTTATCGAGATTGCAACTGGTTTTGCAGAGGTTGAAGATGAGACTGTTTTAGAAGCACGTCGCCTTTATCAGGAACGACTGGCCTTCCATAAAGCTGAAACTGCTACCGAGACCGAGGAGGTTATTGCTGCTGGCGGACTTTGTATTATCGGCACCGAGCGACACGAAAGTCGCCGCATCGATAATCAGTTGCGTGGTCGCGCAGGCCGTCAAGGTGACCGAGGCGTTTCTCGGTTCTATATTTCGCTCGAAGACGAACTGATGCGTCTCTTCGGCGGAGAACGAACCCAGCGGATGGTTGAAGCGTTAGGCCTTCCTGAAGACCAGGCAATCGAGAACAAGATGCTGACTTCTGCCATCGAAAACGCACAACGCCGAATTGAGGAACGAAACTTTAACATTCGTAAGAATGTTTTGCAGTATGACGATGTCATGAACATGCAGAGAAACATGATTTATGGACAGCGTCAGCAGGTTTTGGAAGGCAACGATATGCATGAGTCGATTTTGGGAATGTTGAAAAATATCATTTCCGAAACGGTGCATCGCTTTGCCGCTGAAAGTCCTTATGCTGAGGAATGGGACTGGGATGCACTTCGTAACTATTTCTCCCAGTTTTTCCTTCGTGAAGGTGATTTGCCTTATACGAAAGAAGAATGTGAGGACTTGACACCTGCGGCTCTTATTGAGGATTTAACCGCGTTGGCATTAGAACGCTACGCAGAAGTAGAGGAGCGTCTGTCTCCCGAACTGATGCGTGAGGCGGAGCGGGTCTTTTTGCTCCGTGCGGTTGATGCCAAGTGGATGGATCATATTGATGATGTGGATCGCCTGAAGCAGGGCATCGGGTTGCGCGCCTTTGCACAGCATGACCCCGTTGTGGAATTCCGTATGGAAACGGAAATCATGTATGACGACATGATTGAGAGTATTAAGGAGACTACCCTTAAAAACCTCTTTCACGCCCGTGTTGCAGAGCCTGCCCCTGCACGACCTGCCATGAGAATGCAGGCAAGCCATGGAAATCAAGAAGAAGCACCTAAAACTCCGCAACGCGCCGAAAACAAAGTAGGCCGTAATGACCTTTGCCCTTGTGGGTCGGGGAAGAAATACAAAAAATGTTGCGGACAATAATGACACCATTTTTTTGAAGGATGTGAGAACATGATAGAGTTAGACGAGTTGCGCTTGTCTTTAAACGCAATGCAAAACGATATGATGGATTTGAGGGATTCACTTTAACTTAGACGAAGCTGAAGCAGAGGTCAAAAAGTTAGAGGAAACCTTAGAAAGTCCCGATTTATGGAACGACCCTGAATCTTCCCAAAAGCTGATGCAACAGATAAAGCAGTATCGGGATAAAATCGGCCGTTTTACAGCTTTGAAGCAAAGCTGGGAAGATGCCTTGACCTTGACAGAGCTGGGTATTGAAATGGAAGACGATTCGGTTTATGAAGAAGCAAAAGAGGCTTATGAAAAGGTTTGCCAAAGCTTCTCTGATTTACGAATTGAGACCCTGCTTTCGGGTGAATATGACAAAAACAATGCCATCTTAACCTTGCACGCAGGTGCTGGCGGTACCGAAGCGCAGGACTGGGCGCAGATGCTTTACAGAATGTATATGCGCTGGGCCGAACGCAGAGGCTTCCGTGTTCAGACCATTGATTATTTAGACGGCGATGAAGCTGGACTTAAGAGTGCAACCATTTTGATTGAAGGCTTGAATGCCTACGGTTACGCTCGCGGTGAAAAAGGGGTACATCGTTTGGTACGCATTTCTCCCTTTGACTCTTCCGG
>JAGAUM010000046.1 GCA_017620795.1 Clostridia bacterium | reverse complement strand
TAGGTATCGGTGGTATCAAAAACGAAATTATCCCGACGCATGGTAATATGATAAAAATACAAGCCTTCGGTCTTGATGATAATGCGGCAAGTATACACATCATACTCACCGTCCAATCCGCTCCATTCCATGGGATAAATTACTTCACTTTCGCCGTCTTTTTGCAAAAGAAGCTCGCAACAGCCAAAGACAGAACGCAAAACACGTGCACGGAAAACCAGTGCTGTTCCGTTGGGAACAGCACCGAAGGGCTTCTTATCCAAAATGTCATAAGGATTAAAGAGTATCATTTGTTACCGCGCCTCCATTCCAGATTTTTTCGCAGTATTCACGGATACTGCGGTCCGAAGAGAACCGACCAGCCTTGGCGATATTCACCAAAGACATACGATTCCAGTGCAACGGATCCTGATATGCTTCGGTTGCACGGTCATGAACACGCATGTAATCCGCAAAATCGCCCAAACACATATAGGGATCGCTGACAGGACGTCCTTCTAACAGATAGTCGGCAATGTCCGCATAGGATTCTCCGTTAAAGCCAACCTTTAAGCGATTGACTACTCGAGCAATTGTAGGATTCTGTTCATAATAGAACCGCGGATGATAACCCGTTGCCCACATGTTTTCTACCTGATCCTCGTGCATACCAAAGACGAAGATGTTGTCGTTTCCGACCGCTTCATAGATTTCTACGTTAGCACCATCCATGGTACCAAGGGTAACGGCGCCGTTAATCATCAGTTTCATGTTACCCGTACCGCTGGCCTCTTTACCCGCCAAAGAAATCTGCTCACTGATTTCACTGGCAGGGATAATAACCTCCGCCAAAGAAACGTTATAATCTTCCATGAAGACCACATTCAGCTTTTCAGCAATCTTCGGGTTCTTTTTAATCTCCGCGCCCAAATCATGAATCAATTTCATAACCCTCTTTGCATGATAGTAGCTGGGTGCCGCTTTTGCGCCAAACAGGAAGGTTTGAGGTTGCATCTCCATGTCGGGATTATCCAACAAATCTAAATACAAAGCGATAATTCGCAATGCATTTAACAGCTGACGCTTATACTCATGCAAACGCTTGATTTGTACATCAAACAGCGTATCGGGAGAGATTTGAATTCCTGAACGTTTTTTCAACGTATCAGCCAAGCGTTTCTTGTTATGATACTTGATTTCAGCCAGGCGTTTTAAGACCGACTCGTCATCATAAAACTTTAACAAGCCCTCTAATTTTTCGGCATCCTTGTCATAACCGGCGCCAATACACTCATCTAAAAGGGCGCAAAGCTCCGGGTTCGACTGGCAGAGCCAGCGACGGTGAACAATACCATTGGTTACGTTGGTAAAACGCTCCGGATAAAGGTTATAGAAATCGTTAAAGACACGAGTCTTTAAAATGTCCGAATGAATGCGTGCTACGCCGTTTACCTGATGGCTGCCGACGATTGCAAGATTTGCCATGCGAACCTTCTTCTGAGACAAAATGGACATCCGCTCGATTTTGTCCCAGTTGCCAGGATAACGCTCCCAAAGTTGTGCGCAGAAGCGACGATTAATTTCCTGTACCAGCTGATAGATTCTAGGAAGGATGCTGGAGAAGAGCCCTTCATCCCAAACCTCAAGCGCTTCCGCCATGACAGTATGGTTGGTATAGCCAACTGTGCGGACAACCAAATCCCATGCTGCCTCCCAAGAATAACCACACTCGTCCATGAAAATGCGCATCAGTTCAGGAACGACCAGTGCAGGATGGGTGTCATTGATATGGATAGCGACTTTATCGGGGAAGTTTTCCAAAGTTTCGTAGGTTTTTAAGTGACGGGTGACAATGTTTTGCACCGATGCGGAAACCATGAAATACTGTTGACGCAAACGGAGCAATTTCCCCTCCGTATGGTTATCGGCAGGATATAAAACCTTCGAAATCGCCTCAGCGCGGTTGTTCTCTTCCATGGAACGAAGATATTCGCCCTGAGAAAAGAGGTTTAAGTTCACGCTTAAGGGTGCCTGCGCCTGCCACAGACGCAAAACAGTAACCGCATCCGAGTCCTTACCTGAAATCATCAGGTCATAGGGAATCGCATCGACCGTTGTATACTGATAATGATTTACGCAAAGGCGGTCGTTATACCACTTTTCTTCAATGTGTCCGTCGAAATGTACTTCGGCTTTTTCATCGGGGCGTGCGACCAACCATGCCTTTCCTTCAGGAAGCCAGATGTCTGGAAACTCCGTCTGCCAACCGTCTACAAACTTTTGCTTAAACAAGCCATATTCGTAAAGAATCGAATGACCCATAGCAGGGAAATTCTGGGTTGCCAAGCTATCCATAAAACAAGCAGCCAATCGGCCCAATCCACCGTTACCCAGTCCAGGGTCGGTTTCGATAGATTCTAACTCAGAAAGGTCTGTATCGTAGTCCTTGACCGCTTCTGCAAAAACCTCACTCAAGCCCAAATTGCTCAGGTTGTTACGCAAGGATTTGCCTACTAAAAATTCCATACACAGATAATAAACGGTCTTTCCTCCTACCTTCTTCACCTGCTCTTGATACCGACTACTCTTCTTTTGCAGAAGGTCGCGTACAATCAAAGCAACGCACTGATAAATCAGTTCAGGGGTTGCCTGGTCTACCGTTGTACCAAAGTGGGTAGCAAGCTTTCCTTCAATCATTTCTTTTACTTCGTTTTTAGTCCAGTTTTTCATCTTTGCCTCCGTTGGGGTGTCTTACAGATTGTTGTATAATTCCAAGTATGAATGTGCTGAGCGCGCCCAGGTAAAGTCAGTCTGCATGCCGAGGTTCCGAACCTTTTTGAAAGCGTCGGGCTGGTCGAAATACAGGCGAATGGCACGACGGATGTTATCACTCATTACCTGAGGATTGTATTCATAGAAGGTAAATCCAATACCATCTTTTTCGAAACAGTCTTTAATCGAATCTCTTAAACCGCCTACCTGACGGATAATTGGAACGGCTCCATAGTGTGCCGCAATCATCTGCGCCAAACCGCAAGGTTCACTTTCCGAGGGCATCAGGAACAAATCTGCGCCCGAATAAACCCGATGTGCCAAGCCTGCGTCAAAGCCTATATAGGTGCGTAATTGTTCAGGAAATGCATCGGAAAGGTTGCATAAACAATGTTCGTAGTTATAGTCTCCTTTTCCGAGAACAACCATCTGAACGTTCTTTTCCGATTCCAAAAGTCCGTGAAGCGCATCGGTTACCAAATCCAAACCTTTGTGTCGCACCAAACGGGTAATCATGGCAATTAGAACCACATCATTACGGACAGGCAGCCCGAAGAACTCTTGAATTTCAGCCTTGTTCTTCCGTCTTTGGACGGTAGCCGTCTTTAAAGTAAAGTTTTTATGCAAGAACGGGTCGGTGGACGGGTTGTAAACATCGGTATCGATGCCATTTAAGATGCCACACATTTTTTCTGCATTGCGACGAATAATTGGCCCTAATCCGCGGGAAACCACGTCATCGTGCAGTTCATTTGCATAGGTGGGGCTGACGGTGGTCAGACGGTCACAGCACTCAACGGCACCTTTTAAGAGGTTAATACCGCCATCGTACTCTACAATCTGAGTATGCCAGCCTTCAAAACCGAACAAGTCTCCTGCCATATCCATCGAGTAGCGACCTTGGTACTCAATATTGTGAATCGTAAAGATGCTTTTGATTGTCTTGTACCGAGCATCTTCACCGAAATGGGTACGCAGATAAATCACCGAAAGAGCCGCCTGCCAGTCATGGGCATGGAGAATATCGGGGAAGAAATCAATCAAAGGCAGTGCTTCTAAAACCGCCTTACCGAAAAAGGCAAAACGCTCTCCGTCATCAAACTCCCCATATACCGATTCACGGTCAAAGTAGTATTCGTTGTCTACAAAATAGTAAATGACGCCATTGGATACCGCCTTAAAAATGCCACAGTACTGTTTCCGCCAAGAAAGCTGAATCTGCGTGCTTCCGACAAACTCTAAAGAATCGCCGAATTTCTCTTTGACAGCACGATAATACGGAAGAATAACCCGCACATCGTGGTCCGATTCAGCAACCAAGGTTTTAGGCAGTGCACCAACAACCTCACCCATACCACCTGTCGTGATAAAAGGCATGGCTTCCGATGCAACGAAGAGAATTCTTTTCATAATGTCCCCCTCAGATTTTTTTGTTTTTACCGATATAGAACGGTGCATTTTCGTAGGTCAGGATGGTGCGATTGGGCTGAATGCTGACATTCTTATCCGCAACAACCCATTGCAAAGTCGTCCCTTCACCCACAACGGTATTTTGCATCAAAATGCAATTCTTTACAACACAGTTCTTTTCAATATGCACATTACGGAAAATAATGCTGTTTTCAACCGTTCCTTCGATTTTACATCCATCGGCAATAATCGAGTTACGGATTTGAACCGAATCGCCATATTTGGTTGGAACAGAGTCACGAACTTTGGTATAAATCGGAGGTTGATTGTTATAGAACAAAGAGTACATCTTTTCCTTGTCCAGCATCTCCATGTTATGACTTACATAAGACGGCAAGGATTCGATATGTGCCGAGTATCCATCGTGACGATATGCCAAAATTTTTAAGTCATCGCAGGTTGCCTTTAACATCTCACTGAACCGAGAAATATCGTCCATGACCGAGCGGTCAAGAAGGCTGAGCAAAGTTTCTTTACTCATCACCCAGTTACCTAAGCCAACCGAGTAGGTTCCCTCTACTTCGGGATGAATCAGAATCTTGCGAATCCGTCCTTCTTCATCCATGCGATAAATCAGGCTGTGACGAGAGTACTCGGGCTTCGTTTCGCGGTCAGCATAAAGGGCAGTGATATCTGCTCCTTTTTCTTGGTGCCATTCGATAACCTCGTCATAATCGATATTTAAAACACTATCACAGTCACACAAAACTACGTATTCCGCGTTGGTTTCCTGGATAAACTCGCGCATCCGTTTTAAAGCATCCAATCGACCGCGGTATAAACCATCGTTTTCATCTGTAACATAAGGCGGAAAAATCATAATGCCGCCACCCTTACGGGATAAATCCCAGTCCTTACCCGAGCCGATGTGGTCCATCAAGGACTGATAATTACTCTTGGTCACCACGCAGATTTTAAAGATATCCGAGTTCAC
>JAGAUM010000045.1 GCA_017620795.1 Clostridia bacterium | reverse complement strand
GAAGCCTATACCCGTCAGCAGTTTTCGGCTTTCATGGACATTTGCGAAAGCTTGAATCAAGCAGGAGTGCAGTTCAAACTGCGTCACGCTTGTAACAGTGCTGCCATCGCCCGATACCCTGAAATGCATCTGGATATGGTACCTGCAGGAATTGCTCTTTATACTCCCGATTGCAAGGAGGAGGAAGGGGAAATCCGTTCGGTCATGACCTTGTGTGCTACTGTTGCGGCAATCCGACCTTTGAAAAAAGGCACTGATATCAGCTACGGGCGCACCTACACTTTGGAAAAAGACTGCTTGGTGGCAGTCTTGCCCATCGGTTATGCAGACGGCTATCATCGTACTCTGTCAAACCTTGCAACCGTCTCGGTTTCAGGAAAAAAAGCACCGATTATCGGTCGGATTTGCATGGACCAGTGCATGGCTGATGTGACCGAAATTCCTGAAATAAAGACTGGCACGCAGGTAATAATATTCGGAGAACCGGGGGAAACTGTCATAGGAGCAAATGGACTCGCTTCTTTGTGCGGGACCATCTCTTATGAACTGCTTTGCAGTGTTTCCAAACGCATCCCTCGCTACTATACGGAAGCATAGGAAGGTTTTGCCGTTGACTGCTTTACTCGTACGCGGTATAATAAAACCTCAAATAAAAGGGGAGGCGTTTTCGGTGTCAAAGCAATATCAGGCATATACGAAAGAGGGGGATACCCCCGACACACTTGCGACAAAGCGTCGTGCATGGAGAATCCGTGAAATGGAGCTTGGCTATCGGGATATGGGTCCCATTAACCTTGCTTTAGCGGAATCCGCTGTTTTTGCCGATGAAGAATTGCAGTTAAAAATCGAGCGAAAATTAGCGGAGCGTGAGAAAGTGTGGTCGTAAAAAGAGGGGATATTTACTATGCAGACCTGAGCCCGGTGGTTGGCTCAGAGCAAGGCGGAATCCGTCCCGTTCTGGTGATTCAGAACGATGTGGGGAACAAGTACAGCCCCACGGTTATTGCCGCCGCCATTACTTCACAGATTAACAAATCCAAACTGCCAACGCATATCGAGCTGAACGCAGGGAGTTGTGGACTCCCGAAGGATTCGGTGGTGCTGGCAGAGCAGATTCGTACCATTGATAAACAACGGTTAAAAGAAAAAGTCGGTCACTTGGATGACGGTGCCATGACTCAGGTTAATGAGGCGCTTCATGTCAGTTTCGGCTTGAGTCTTTATTAGAGGAGGAATACAAATGAAAAAACGCGTGTGGATACTGGTTGCCTTGATGATTCTGGCGCTGACCCTCGTGGTAGCAGCTGCCAACCCCGGCACCGAAGAGGACCCGTTGGTTTCCAAGAGCTATTTAGAAGGACCTTTTGCCCAATGGGTGCAGGGGCTGATTGCAGAAAAGCCCATGCCTGTTTTTGAGGTGCAGTCCTTTAAGAAAGGGGAGACCGTGACCTTCACGGCAGGTACGGAGCTGATTTTAAGAATGGGCAAGGCAACAGTGGTTGCTACCGATAAAGGCGGCCTCGCAGACGTTACCGACGGCATCGACCTGCAAAACGGAGTTTCTTTCCCGTCTAATCATCAGCTGGTTGTTCCTGTAGGCGACGGTCGCGGCTTAAAGGCAGAGGAGGATCTCCTCATTATGGTCAAGGGTGCAGTCTTGGAATAAACCCAAAAACGCTTCATATACTGTCTTGAGGTGAGTTTGTGAAGCTGTCCTTTTTAAAATGCCGTCACCTGCCATCGGGCAAGCTGGCGCAAGACCTGTTTTCGGACACCGAACTGCGTGCATTGCTTTCCCAATATGGCTATTACTTAAGGTCTACCTTTGACCGCGTGGATTATTTCGCTTTTCCTGCACGGCTGGGGCTCAGTCCTCATCCTGCCTTAAACCACTTGGATGCAGTACGCTTTTTGCCCGAGGATGCGTCAGTCGGCATGTCGGGACATTTTGTGATTGGCGTTTCGGAGGAAGAGGCTCGCTTTATTTGTCCAGATAAAGATATAATTTGAAAAAACTATTGCATTTTTTAAAAACTGTGGTATAATAAGGTAAGACGATATGATTTATTGGAGAGTGGGTTGACAAACCCGCTCTTTCGTTTTGTGAGGTGATTTTTTGTCAAAGCTGGAACCAAAGCTCCGTGCAATGACCCTGCCTGTGGTGGAGGCGTGTGGCGTTTCTCTTTATGACCTGATGTTGGTCAAAGAGGGCGCTCAGTGGTACTTCCGCATCTTTATTGATAAGGAAGAGGGCGTCACCATTGAGGATTGTGAACGGGTTAGCCGAGCAATGAGCGATCGGTTGGATGAGGCAGACCCCATTCCCCAACAGTACCTCTTAGAGGTATCGTCTCCGGGACTGGACCGCTTGCTTCGTTTGCCAGAGCATTTCAAAAACGCCATTGGCGAAGCCGTGGAAGTGCACCTGTTCTCTCCTGTAGAGAAGCAGAAGCACTGGGAAGGTGTGTTGGAAGAAACCACCGAAAGTACGATTACTTTGGCTTTTGAGGATGCACCCTCAAGGGTCTTTGAAAAAGAAAAAATTTCGTCCGTTCGGGTGATTCCCGACTTGGACTGGTAGGAGGGCTTACTAAAAAATGAACAAAGAGTTTATCGAGGCTTTGAACCAACTGGAAAAGGAAAAAGGCATTTCCAAACAGGTTCTGTTAGACACCATGGAAGCGGCACTGATTTCCGCCTATAAGCGGAACTACGGCGCAAATACCAACGTTGGCGTGACTATCGACGGGGATACGGGTGAGATTCATGTCTACACCTTAAAGACCGTTGTAGAAGAGGTTGAAAACCCGACCATCGAGATTTCTCTCGAGGACGCCAAGCAATTAAATGCCCGTTATGAACTGGGCGACATTACCCAAGAAGAGGTTATTCCCCGTGACTTCGGCCGTGTTGCTGCACAGACTGCAAAGCAGGTAGTGGTTCAGCGCCTGCACGAGACCGAGCGTGACATGGAATACGCTGAAATCTCTCAGCAAGAGGGCGAGGTTGTTAACGCAACCGTTCAAAAGATTGTTCGCAAGAACGTCTATGTTTCCATCGGCAAGACCGAAACGGTCTTAGACCCCAAAGAGCAGGTCCCCGGTGAAACCTATCAGCCCCACGAGCGGATTAAGCTCTATGTAGCAGAAGTCCGTCGCGGTGCAAAAGACTCCCGCGTGATTGTTTCCAGAACCCATCCGGGTCTGGTCAAGCGTCTGTTTGAACAGCAGGTTCCCGAAATTCATGACGGCATCGTCGAGATTAAGGGCATCGCCCGTGAAGCAGGCTCCCGTACCAAGATTGCAGTCTGGTCGAAGGACGAGAGCGTGGATCCCGTTGGCGCATGCGTCGGTCAGCGTGGTACCCGTGTTCAGAACATTGTAGACGAACTGCGCGGTGAGAAGATTGATATCATCCAGTACAGTGAAAACCCCGTTGAGTATATCAGCGCGGCATTGAACCCTGCGAAGGTTTTAAACGTTGTTGTCAACGAAGAAAACCACGCTTGCACAGTAACGGTTGCAGACCAGCAGCTGTCCTTGGCCATCGGTAAAGAAGGCCAGAACGCCCGTCTGGTTGCCAAGCTGACCGGCTGGAAGATTGACATTCAGTGCGAGAAAACGGAGGCTTAAGATGCCTGTAACTCCCCGAAAAATCCCGATGCGGATGTGCATCGGCTGTGGCGAAATGAAGCCGAAAAAAGAGCTGGTTCGCGTGGTAAAGGACAAGGAGGGCAACGTGTCTATGGACCTGACCGGAAAGAAAGCAGGCCGTGGCGCGTATGTCTGCCCCCATTTGGAATGTCTTGAAAAAGCACAGAAATCCAACCGTTTGGAACGTGCCTTTTCACAGCGTATCAGCGATGAAGTGTATGAGAGTTTGAAGAAGGAGATTGCGAATGCAGAATAACGGCTTAGGACTGCTCGGTCTTTGTAAAAAGGCAGGGCGAATGGTATCGGGCGATTATGCTTGCCGCGATGCATTGAACAAAGGGAAAACCTATGTCATCCTGCTCGCTTCGGACGCATCCGAGCATTTAAAGCGTAGCTACAACGGTATGTGCGCCGATTATAACATCCCCTGTCTTCAGTATGTCACAAAGGCGGAAATCGGAAGAGCTTGCGGACGGGAAACCGCCGCGGTCATCAGCATCAATGATGAAGGCTTTGCCAACCAGTTTATCCGTCTTTTGGCAAAAGACTAACGGAGGTGGATTGAATGATTATCAAGCAAAGAGTGCATGAACTTTCCAAAGCCATCAATGTCCCCAGCAAGGAACTGATGGAGCTTCTGGCGCAGTATGACATGCCGGTAAAAAACCACATGGCACTGTTGGAAGAAGCTGAATTGGACTTGATTTTTGAGTACTATACACAGAAAACCGCGGTAGAGGAGATTGTCTTCCCCCAGAAGAAGAAAGAAGAAAAGCCTCAGGAACCCGATGTCTCGGTAGAAGAAATCGTTGCCGAGAGCGAGGAAATCACGGGTTCCACCGTTCGTTACGTAGAAACCCGTCAATCGACGGCAGATTTGGATAAAATCGACGCCAATGAGAAGATTGAAGAGGAACTGGCTCCTGTCGAAAGCCTGAACGTTGTAGGCGGCAAGCAGAAGATTAAAAAGAACCGCCGTGGCGAGAAGCAGGACCACAACAAAAAGGCAATGCCCGAAAAGACCAGCAAGGAAAAGGCAAAGCCTGAAAAACTGGAAATCATGATTCCTGACGAAATCTCGGTCGGTGAACTGGCAGAGCGTCTGGGCAAGCCCGCCGTTGAAGTCATCAAGAAACTGATGATGCTGGGTATCATGGCAGCGGTCAGCCAGACCGTTGACTATGACACTGCCGCACTGGTGGCAGAAGACTTCGGCGCAACCGTTACCCGTGAGATTATCGTTACCGAGGAAGATAAACTCTTCCAGGATGTAGAAGACGCTCCCGAGGACTTGAAGCCTCGCTCTCCTGTCGTTGTTGTTATGGGTCACGTTGACCACGGTAAAACCTCTCTGCTTGACGCAATTCGTGACAGTAACGTTACGGCTACTGAAGCAGGTGGTATTACCCAGCACATCGGTGCTTGTCGCGTCCGCATCCACGATCAGGACATTACCTTCTTAGACACCCCCGGTCACGAAGCCTTTACGGCAATGCGTGCCCGTGGTGCACAGGTTACCGATATCGCTGTCTTAGTTGTTGCTGCAGACGACGGCATCATGCCCCAGACCATTGAGGCAATCAACCATGCCAAAGCGGCAAACGTCTCGATCATCGTAGCCATCAACAAGATTGATAAGCCTACTGCCAACCCCGATCGCGTTATGCAGGAACTGACCGAGCATGGCCTCGTTCCCGAAATCTGGGGCGGTGACACCATCTGTGTCAATACCTCGGCAAAGAATCGCACCGGTATCGACGATGTATTGGAAATGATTCTGCTGGTTGCCGAAATGCGCGAGCTAAAAGCCAACCCCGACCGTATGGCAAAGGGTACTGTTATCGAGTCTCGTCTGGATAAGGGTCGCGGTCCTGTTGCCACCGTTTTGGTTCAGAACGGTACCTTAAAGAGTGGCGACATCGTGGTTGCAGGTACTGCTGTCGGCCGTGTCCGCGTCATGGTAGATGACAAGGGCAGACGCTTAAAGGAAGCAGGCCCGTCCGTTCCTGTTGAGATTACCGGCCTTTCCGAAACTCCCGAAGGTGGCGATGTTTTCTACGCCGTTTCTGACGAGCGTAAAGCACGCGAGGTCGTTGAAGCCAGAAAACAAAAGATTAAGACCGAGGCACAGAACGCGGTTTCCCGTGTCACTTTGGATAACCTCTTTGACCAGATTAAAGAGGGCGAAATGAAAGAACTCCGCATCATCCTAAAAGCAGACGTACAAGGCTCTGTTGAGGCAATGCGTCAGTCTTTGGAGAAGCTGAGCAACGACGAAGTTCGTGTCCGTGTCATCCACGGCGGTGTTGGTACTGTTACCGAGTCGGACGTTATGCTGGCAACGGCCTCCAACGCTATTATCATCGGGTTTAATGTCCGTCCCACTGCTTCTACCATGGAATCGGCAAAACGGCAGGGTGCAGACATTCGCCTGTATCGCGTTATTTATCAGGCAATCGAGGAAATGGAAGCCGCTATGAAGGGTATGCTGGCACCCCAGTATGTTGAAAATGTTCTGGGTCATGCCCAAGTCCGCCAGACCTTTAAGGTCAGTGGTGTCGGCACCATCGCAGGTTGCTATGTTACCGACGGTAAGATTGTCCGCAACAGTGAAGTCCGCATCGTTCGCGACGGTATTGTTATCCATGAAGGCAAGCTCAACTCCTTAAAGCGCTTTAAAGATGACGTGAAGGAAGTTGCCAACAGCTACGAATGTGGTCTTGGCTTCGAGAACTTCAACGACATCAAGGAGCAGGACGTTGTTGAGTGCTTCGTGATGGAAGAGGTAGCACGCTAATGGCAGGCTATCAGCGAATTGATCGCATCAGCGAAACATTAAAGCATGGTCTGGTAGAAGTAATCCGCGGTCTTAAAGACCCGCGGATTGCCTCGATGACCAGCGTGGTCTCTATGTCCGTTACCAAAGACCTGCGCTTTGCCAAGGTCTATGTCAGTGTACTGGGTAACGAGGAGGAAGAACAAAAAACATTGGAAGGGTTGCGCCGTGCCGCAGGGTTCATTCGTAGAGAACTGGCCCAGAAGGTAGACGTGCGCTACACCCCTGAGTTGATTTTTGAGGCGGACCATTCCATTGCACACGGTGCAAAAATCGCCCAGATTATCAACACATTTTCGGAGGAAAAACATGAGCGAGAGGAATCTGAGGAATGAACTCGAACGGTCTTGCCGCATTGCGGTCCTGACCCATGTTCACCCCGACGGCGATGCGCTAGGTAGCGCAACGGCGTTGGTTTTGGGATTGCGTTCCTTGGGAAAAGAGGTCTCCTTTTTTACCGAGCGACCGGTAGAGGAGACCTATCGCTTTTTCACGGCAGAATCCCAATTAATCGAAACCATGCTCCCCGACATCTATGACTGGATGATTGCTTTGGATTGTGGCGCTCCCGACCGTCTGGGTGCGGCAGAATCTGCATTCTTGGCCCATCCCCACACCTTAGTAGTGGACCATCATCATACCAACACGGGCTATGCCCATACCAATATCATCGACGGAGACTCGGCATCGACCGCTGAAATGGTCTTTGATTTGTTAAACGAGTGGCAAATCCCCATCACGCCCGAAATGGCAACGGCGCTTTATGTAGGCGTTGTGACCGATACGGGGCGGTTTGCCTATTCCGCTACCACCGAAAAGACCCATCAGGTTGCAGGTGCTTTATTGCGCTTGGGCGCAGATAGTAACGAGATCCATCACCGCTTGTACGAGGTCACAACCTTGGCTTCCCTGCAAGCAAAGGCGGAAGTCATCAAGACCCTGCGCTTTTTCTGCAATGACCGCTTGGCAGTAGGTTTTCTGCCGCGCAGTGTTGCTCAAACTATTGACGTTGGTGATGCGGAGCTGGACGGCATGTCCAATATGCTCCGAAACCTGCAAGGTGTTGAAGTGGGCGCGTTCTTACGGGAACGGGAGGATGGTGCTTACAAAGTCAGCCTTCGTTCGGAACGGATTGTGGACGTTTCCGCTATTGCCGCATCCTTTATGGGTGGCGGCCACGCCCGTGCGGCAGGGTATACGTCCAATGCAACACTGGAAGAAACCATCGAAGCCCTCCAAAAGGCGGTGGCATCCACACTCTGATGAAAAGCGGAATTTTAAACCTTTACAAGCCCTGCGGCCCTACTTCTCATGATATGATTTATCGGATGCGTCGGCTGTTGGGCATTAAAAAGATTGGCCATACCGGTACCTTAGACCCTATGGCAGAGGGGGTTTTGCCCATCTGCATCGGCAAGGGTACCAAAGCTTCTGGCATGCTTACCGACTCGGACAAGGCTTATCGCGCCACCATGGTTTTGGGCATGACAACCGACACTCAAGACGCAGACGGCACGGTTTTGACCGAATGCAGAGTCGATGTTTCTGATGCCCAATTAGAAGAAACTATTGCTCGCTTCACAGGCGAGATTGAACAGATTCCGCCTATGTACTCGGCGGTCAAATTAAACGGTAAGAAGCTTTATGAGCTGGCACGCCGTGGCGAAGAGATTGAGCGTCCTGCCCGCAAAGTCCGCATCGACGAAATTCGTCTGGTGGAGCGGGACGGGGACTTAATTACCCTTGATGTCTATTGCTCCAAAGGCACCTATATCCGCACCCTCTGTGCCGACATGGGTGATGCTTTGGGTTGCGGTGCTTATGTCAACCGCCTGATTCGGATTAAAAGCGGTCCCTTTTTACTGGAAAACGCTTATACCGAGGAAACACTTTCCCGTATGGTGCAAGAAGGTCGGGGAGAGGATGCCATCACCTCGTTAAATGAAGTGTATGGGGATTACCCCGTCCGTACAGTCAGCGGCAAGGAACTTTTTCTGGTCCAAAACGGTGTTCCTCTACCTGCCCGTAAAGAAACGGAGGGGGAGCGAATCCGCATCTGCGATACCGACGGAACCCTTTTGGGAATTTCCCAGCGGGAAGGGGACAAACTACGCATGAAGATTGCCTTTCACGGTGGAGGTGACGGAGAATGAACATCATCTACGGCTTACCGACAACCGACTTTTACCCCGAAACCGCTCTGGCATTGGGCTTTTTTGACGGCGTTCATCGGGGTCATCAACTCCTGCTGGACGAGGTGAAAAAAGCTTCCTATCCCTGTGGCGTTTTGACCTTTGAAACCCCTCCCAAAAAAGAAGGAAAACTCCTGCAAACCAACGAACAAAAACTGGAGCTTTTGGAATCGTTGGGCATGGACTTCGTTATCTTACTGCCCTTTACTGAAACCCTTGCCAAAACCTCGCCTGAGGATTTTGTTGAACAGGTGCTAATCGGCGCATGTCATGCCAAAACCCTGGTGGTCGGAGAGGACTACCGCTTCGGTCGGGACGCAGTGGGTACGGCAACCCTTTTAAAAACGCTGATGGGTGAAGACCGAGTCACCGTCTGTCCACTGCTGGATTCGCCTTATGGCACGGTCAGCAGTAGCTTGATTCGGGAGTTTTTAACTACAAACCGCTTAAAAGAAGCCGAAACCCTTTTGGGCCGACCTTATGCCATGCGTGGCGAAGTGATTCATGGTCAGCAGCTGGGAAGTGCCATGGGTTTTCCCACTGCCAATTTGGAAATCACAGGTCAGCTGGTCCCAAGCTATGGCGTCTATGAAACCCGTGTGACGGTAGAAGGGGAGACCATTCCTGCCGTGACCAACGTAGGCTATCGCCCCACCGTCAACGGAGAGCGCTTAACCATCGAAAGTAATCTGCTGGGCTTTGACCGTATGATTTACGGCAAAACCATCACCTTGACTTTTATCCGTTATCTGCGTGACGAGCGGAAATTTGACTCGAAAGAAGCACTCTTTGCCCAGATTGAAGAGGATGGACAACGGGTTTTAAAAGATTTGCAAAAAAATCCTTTACAAATGGATTAACTTGTGGTAGAATATCACTGTTAATGGGCAATTTTGCTCATCCGCAGCTCAGTTTTGGGGTACTGCTCTCGTTTCCGAGAGTTTCACCTGCCCAATGCTTGGTTGCTCGGAGAAAATTTTAGGAGGTGAAATCATGTTAAAGGAAGAAAAGCAAGCAATCGTTGATGCCTACAAGACTCACGAAGGTGACACTGGTTCTCCCGAAGTTCAGGTTGCTATCCTGACTCACAGAATCAATCACTTGAACGAGCACTTAAAGGTCAACCAGAAGGACCATCACTCCAGACGTGGTCTGTTGAAGATGGTAGGTCAGCGTCGCGGTCTGCTCAACTACCTGATGAAGAAGGATATTGAGCGTTATCGTGTTCTGATCGAAAAGTTGAACTTGAGAAAGTAGTTGGCACCTTGGGCGGCGAATCACCTTTGCCGCCCATTTTTTCATCCGAGGTATCGTTGGTCTTAGCAGTTATTTGTGCGTTCTTGGCTTCAAGTGCGTAGAAATAAGTGCTAAATCCGACGGCCTCAACATTCATTAAAGGAGGATTTATCATGCATCGTGTATTCCGCACAGAAATCGCCGGACGCCCGTTGGTTGTTGAGACGGGTAAGATGGCACGGCTTTCCAACGGCTCTGCCTTGGTTCGCTATGGTGATACCGCCGTTCTTTGTAACGCTACGGCATCCAAAAAGCCCCGCGACGGGATTGACTTCTTCCCCTTGAGCGTGGACTACGAAGAAAGACTTTACTCGGTTGGTAAGATTCCGGGAGGCTTTATTAAGCGTGAAGGTCGCCCCTCCGAGAAGGCTATTTTGACCTCTCGTGTTATCGACCGTCCCATCCGTCCGCTCTTCCCCTCGGACCTGCGTAATGACGTTTCCGTTATTTCCACCGTCCTGTGTGTAGAGCAGGACAACGCCCCCGAAATTGCTGCTATGATCGGTAGCTCCATTGCTTTGTCCATTTCGGACATCCCCTTCAATGGTCCTATCGGCGGTGTTTTCGTTGGCTTGGTCGATGGCGAATTCGTCATCAACCCCACTGTTGAACAGCGTGAAAAGAGCTTGCTTGAACTGACTGTTGCAGGTACCCGTGAAAAGGTCGTTATGATCGAAGCTGGCGCCAAGGAAGTCAAGGAAGACGTCATGTACAAAGCCATCATGTTTGCTCATGAGGAAATCAAGAAGATTTGTGCTTTCATTGACGGCATCGTAGCTGAAATCGGTAAGCCCAAGTTCGAGTATGAACGTCACATTGTTGACCCTGCTCTGATGGAAGCGGTTACCGCTTTCGCAGGCGAGAAGGTAAAGCCTGCACTCTTGACTGCAGATAAGACTGTTCGTGACAAGGCGATTGAAGCATTGACCCGTGAAACTATCGAAGCTTTGGCTGAGACCTTCCCGGATCAGGACGCTCAGATTGGCGAAGCGTTGTACAAGCTCCAGAAAAAGACGGTTCGTCACTGGATTTTAGACGAAGGCAAGCGTGTTGACGG
>JAGAUM010000044.1 GCA_017620795.1 Clostridia bacterium | reverse complement strand
GATTTCGGCAGCCTTGACCGAGGGCTTTTTGGATTCGTAAAGGGCGGTCAAAACGGCGGTCATCTCTTCACGGGTAATGTTACGGTCGGGATAGAAGTTGCCGTCTGCCACCATGGAATCGGGGACCAGCCCCAGCCTTTTGGCGGTGGCAACGGTGTTATAGAACCAAGCGCCTTGTGCCACATCGGCATAAGCTTCCCCTGTGGTGGGGGTGATGTTGCCAACCTTTAAGGTCAGGGTTAAAAACTCAGCCCTTGTAATCTGTCCGTCGGGGTCGAAGGTGCCTTCGCCCTTGCCGTTGATGATGGACAGCTCTGCAAGGGGCAGAATATAGGACTTGCCCCAATGGTTTTCGGTGTCCGCAAAGGCTTTTTGGGGAACGCCTGTTGCCATCTTTTGGGTCAGCGTGACTTTAAAAGTACGGTCAGAAGCCAGTTTTTTAACCTCGGCACGAATCGATTGAAGTTCTGCATAGAGGCTTTCTCGGTTTTTCTTGTTGTTGATATAGCTGTCGTGGTAGGTAGCGTCAGTTTCGCCTGCGGCAAGCTTGGCGTCGGCAGCCTTGGTGACCTCCTCCAAAGAGGGGTTGGCTTTTTTGATGCCCAAAGCAGCATACTCGCCTACGTGGCCTAAGACCATATAGGAGTTGGTTTTGTTATGCAAGGTCTCGACCTTGCGACGGACCAGCTTGGCGCGTTCCTGAATGGGAGAGCCTTCGGTGTTGCCTAAATCCAAACCACGGGTTAAGGTTTGGGCGGAGTAGGTGCCTACTTCGGTGCCGTCAATGGTCAAGGTGTAGCTGCCGTTGGGCAAGCCCACAAACTGCAACAAATCATGGGTGGTTAAGTACTCCACCAAAGTGGGTTCTACCTCAATGCCTTTCATGATGGGGAAGGGCAAACGGTCGGCAGTATAAGTAAAGGACCAACTATTGCCGTTTTGAACCACAGCGTCCACGGTAGCGTTTTTGGCATCCGCCGTGTTGGTCTGGGTGTTAATGGTGATGACGGGCAGGTCCTTGCCACAAGGCGGAGTCAAGCCCTGGGCTTTGATGATTTCTGCTGCGATAATCAGGTTGCCCGAGGTGTCGGGATGGAGCTTATCGGGGAACATGGACGCGGTGGGATTCTTTTCCTGAATCTTGTCCATGGTGGCTTTGATGGGCAGGTCGGTTTCGACCAAGGGGCAGTTTAACTTCTTTGCGGTGTCGCGGGTAATCTGTGCCGCCTGTATGGACTGGTCCGCGCGAGCACCGTTGCCGTAGTAACGGGTCTGGGCAATTAAGACCACTTCCTTGACCGAAGGCAGGGCACGAATCTTTGCAACAATCTTTTCCAGACGGTCTGCCATGCCCGAAAGCTTGGAGCCGTCTCCGCCTGCGTCATTGGCGCCAATCATGATATAGGCTTTGGTGATGTCCGAACGGAAAGCAAGGTCACGGTCAACCTTGTCCAAAAGGTCAATAGAGGTATCTCCTGCATGGCCGAAGTTCACAATCTCAAAGTCCACATCGGGGTAGTGGGTGGCGTAATACATCAGCAAGAACCGCTCGTACAGGGCGCCTTGGGTCATACTGTCACCAAAAAGAGCGACCACATCACCGTCTTCAAAAGGCGAGGGGGTGGGTGCTTCTGCCGCCATGACCGGAAGCATGGGTAAAAGCATGATAAGGGTCAATACCAAACAAAGTAATTTTTTCATTATTCTTCTCCTTTTTTAAGTGCTTGCCCTTATTATACAACAGAGTTGCACCAAAAGACAATAAAATTTTAAAAACTTATGAAAAAAGCTGTCCACGTGGGACAGCTTTTTGGATTATAAACTTCCTGTGGTACGGGGGAAGGAGAGGACGTCGCGGATGTTTTGCATGCCCGTGACGTACATCAGCGCCCGTTCAAAGCCCAAGCCAAAGCCCGAGTGCTTGGCTCCACCGTAGCGGCGCAGGTCTAAGTACCAGGAGTAGTCCTCCTGAGACAGCCCTAATTCGTCCATTCTTGCGGTGAGCAGGTCGAGACGCTCTTCACGCTGGCTTCCGCCAATCAGCTCGCCAACGCCAGAGACCAGACAGTCCATAGCGGCAACGGTCTTGCCGTCGTCATTTAAGCGCATATAGAAGGATTTGATTTCCTTGGGATAATCGGTGACAAAGACGGGGCGCTTAAAGATCTGCTCGCAGAGGTAACGCTCATGCTCGGTCTGTAAGTCTACACCCCAGTCAACAGGATACTCGAAGTTTTCCTTGTTCTTCTGCAAAAGTTCAATGGCTTCGGTGTAGGTGACATGGGCGAAGTCGGAGTTGACCACATGGGTCAAACGCTCAATCAAGCCGTTGTCGATGAACTTGTTAAAGAACTCGATTTCTTCGGGTGCGTTTTCCATGACATAGCGGATGATGAACTTTAACATATCCTCTGCCATCTTCATGTTGCCCTCCAAGTCCACGAATGCCATTTCCGGCTCAACCATCCAGAACTCTGCCGCATGACGGGCAGTGTAGGATTTTTCGGCGCGGAAGGTGGGGCCGAAGGTATAGACGCGGTTAAATGCCATAGCGTAAGCTTCCGCCTCTAACTGACCGCTGACGGTCAAGGAGGTTTCCTGACCGAAGAAGTCTTTGGAGAAGTCAATCTTTCCCTCTTCGGTTTGGGGCAGGTTGTTTAAGTCTAAAGTGGTGACACGGAACATATCCCCTGCACCCTCACAGTCACTGCCGGTGATTAAGGGGGTGTGGGCATAGACAAAGCCACGCTCCTGGAAGAACTTGTGGATGGCGTATGCCAAAATCGAGCGGACGCGGAAGACTGCCGAGAAGGTGTTGGTACGGGGACGCAGGTGCGGCATGGTCCGCAAGAACTCAAAGGAGTGCTTTTTCTTCTGCAAGGGGTAGTCGGGGGTGGAAGGCCCTTCGATAACGATATTCTCCGCCTTGATTTCAAAGGGTTGCTTTGCCTCGGGGGTTAAGACGAACTTGCCTGTAACCGTGATGGCACTGCTGACGTTTAATTTGGAAACGGCTTCGAAATTCTCCAAAAATGATTCAAAAACAATCTGAACCGATTTGAAGAAGGTACCGTCGTTTAACTCAATAAAGCCGAACGCATTAGACGCACGAACCGTTCTGACGAATCCCGAAACGGTGACCGTTTGGTCGGCATAGCTTGCACTGTCCCGAAAGAGGGTTTTGATATCCATGTCTTTCAACTCCTACAATTATAGATAATTGATTATACCACTATTTTTTGGTTCTGTAAAGCCTTTTCCCCCTAAAAAAAGAGACAATCCGTAAAAGGATTGCCTCTTTTTTGTTACAGCTTCATGAAATACTATTTTTGTTCATCATACCATCGTTTCAAGCTTCCGTCAATAGATTTGACAAGCGTTGACTTTTTTGGCATAATAAAGCCGAGGTGAGCATATGACGGTCATAGAATGGGTTTATGTCATTTACAATGGGTTTGTGGCATTGGTATATGGATATGATAAGCTGAAATCCAAGGGTCAAGGCCGCCGTGTGCCCGAACGGACCTTGCTGTTGTTAGGGTTTTGTTTCGGTGCGGTGGGGGCGTTGTTCGGGATGGAGTTGTTTCGGCATAAGACCAAGCATCGGCGGTTTTGGGTGTATAACACCTTGTTTTTCATCCTACAGGCAGGATTACTGGGATTTTATCTCTTCCGCTCTTGACAAACCCCGAAAAAATGGTATAATAATAAAGCGTCTGCTGGAATAGCTCAGTTGGTAGAGTACCTCACTCGTAATGAGGGGGTCGCGAGTTCGAGTCTCGCTTCCAGCACCAAAAAAGAAGATGCCTTTTGGCATCTTCTTTTTTATTCTTCAAATAAAGGAGTAGACAGGTAGCGGTCGCCCGTATCAGGGAGCAAGACCACAATGGTTTTGCCTTCGTTTTCGGGGCGTTTTGCCAGCTCAATGGCTGCCCACAGTGCCGCGCCTGAAGAAATCCCCACCAAGACCCCTTCGCTCTTGCCCAGCAGTCTGCCTGTGGCATAAGCGTCCTCGTCGGTAACGGGGAGAACTTCGTCATAGATTTCGGTGTTTAAGATATCCGGCACGAAGTTGGCACCGATGCCCTGAATCCCGTGGGCGGCTGCCCGACCTTCGGAAAGAAGGGGGGAGGAAGCAGGCTCTACGGCAACGATTTTAATATGGGGGTTTTGGGATTTTAAATATTCCCCGACCCCTGTTAAGGTGCCGCCTGTGCCGACCCCTGCTACAAAGAGGTCTACCTTTCCGTCGGTGTCCCGATAGATTTCGGGGCCGGTGGTGTCAAAATGGGCTTTGGGGTTTACGGGGTTTACAAACTGCCCTGCAATCCAGCTGTCGGGGATGGATGCCGCCAGCTCTTCTGCCTTTTCGATAGAGCCTTTCATGCCCTTGGGACCTTCGGTTAAGACCAGTTCCGAGCAATAGGCTTTTGCCAGCAATCGGCGTTATTTGGACATGGTTTCGGGCATGACCAGAATCATCCGATACCCTCGTGCCGTTGCTACAGCGGCAAGTCCGATGCCGGTGTTCCCCGAGGTCGGCTCAATAATGACCGAGCCCTGTTTGATTTTTCCCGAGGCTTCGGCTTCGTCAATCATGGCTTTTGCTACCCGATCCTTGACCGAGCCTGCAGGGTTCAGATATTCCAGTTTCGCCAGAATTCTGGCTTTGAGGTGGAGGGCGGTTTCCAGTCGGGTCAGCTCCAAAAGGGGCGTGTTGCCAATCAACTGGTCCACCGCGGTATAAATCTTGCTCATAAGATAGCCTCCTTGATTAGTCTCTGGGACGCAAACCGCCTTCGGGGATAATGCCGAAGCAGTTGGGGTTAAATTCGTAAGGATAGAAACGGTCGGTTTTTCCCGTGTTCAGCTCTGCCAATGCCAAAAGCTCCGCTTCGGTTAAGGTCAGGCGGACTGCATCGAGGTTTTCCTGCAACCGCTTAGGGGATTTGGACTTGGGAATGACGCAAAAGCCCAGTTGCAGTTCCCAACCCAAAAGCAGTTGGGCAGGGGTGATACCATACTTTTTCGCCAATGCCAAAACTGTAGGATGAGAAAGGGCATTGCCCTTTCCTAAAGGGCCCCAAGCCTGCGGAAGAATCCCCAGTTTGATGCTGTGCGCCCACGCGTCACGGGTCTGCATGG
>JAGAUM010000043.1 GCA_017620795.1 Clostridia bacterium | reverse complement strand
GATGCATCATTTCAATCTTGGCAAAGATGTTATAAGCGCTATACAAAATGCCCGATGCCAGACCGAGCAAGATACCCACAGGATTGAAGGTCATGCCGCCAATCACGCCCGATACCAGGGCACAGCCAATCAGCATCAAAGCAACAGAAATCCCCTTCAGCCAGTTCATTTTCTCACCAAAGAAGGCGACCGAAAACGCCATAACAAAAATCGGTGCAGTGTACATCAAGACCACTGCCGTTGAAATGGACGACGCTTGCATAGAGGCGTAATAACAAGACGCCGTGCCAAAGATAAAAATGCCACTGAATGCGAAGGTGACAAACTCCTTAAAGGTTGTTTTGAAAAGCGAGCGATCCCGAAGAAGGGCATAGACCACAAAAGCAACGGACGAAACAACGCCACGCATGGCGGTCATCTGCACTGCTGAAAACCCGTAAGGGGCTAAAAAATGGACAAAAATGCCCGAAGTACCCCAAAGGATACTGGCAATAATCAAGTATAGTAACGCACTCTTTTTCATGTCTTTCCTCCGTTAGTTAAAAGGGACCAAAGTTTCCGCTATGTGCATCATGGTTCATATGTCCACCGAAATCGGTAGAGGTTATCGCCTGATTGGCTGAATTCATGGAGTTTTGCATATCCATTTGCATTTGCTGTTGCATTTGCATCTGCATATCCATTTGCATTTGTTGCTGCATCTGTTGTTGCATCTGCAGTTGCATGTCCAGCTGCATCTGTTGTTGCATTTGAAGTTGCATGTCCAGTTGCATCTGTTGTTGCATCTGCAGTTGCATATCCAATTGCGTTTGTTGCTGCATCTGCAATTGCAGATCCTGTTGCAGTTGCATTTGCTGATTTAACCCCTCCTGCATCTGAAAAGCCGACGAGTTGGTTTGGACCGAAACAGAGTTCATATCAACAGGTGCGTTTGCCATCTGCTTTTTAACAGATTTTTTAATCTGTTTTTGCATCTTTTCATACTCAGGTCCTTCTTGCAAACCAATCTGGATTGTTTTGCAGATTGCTTCTATGAGGTTTTCAGTGCCCTTGCCGTAAACGTATTCGGTCCGCAGTGCCTCGTTCTTCATGGGCGTATAATCATAAATCATCTGTCTTACCGCAGCTTCATCCAGCACATAGTTATTTTTATCAAGGTACATTCTGCACCCTTTTAAAAACGCTTCTTTATTCTCGCCATTCATCAAGTCGAAGAATCTCTGGATTCTCGAATCGGCATAACCCAGATAAAACTCTTCTTTATGCTTATTGGCTTTTCTCTTTACTGCATTTTTTGCCTTCTGACCAAGGCCCAGAACGAAATAAGCAGCCAGTCCCGCCGCAATAATCAGGAGAACTAACAATTCGCCCGATACAAACTTCAGTGCCATGCCCAAAAGTTCTTTTCCTTTATCCAGCAAGCTGTTGATAAAATCAAGCATTTTGTTCCCTCCTTACGAAATTCCAAGCGCTCTACGAATTCTATCACTTTTCTGATTGTTTTTTCTGTCATAGTATTCGACGCGTGTCACCTTTTCAATGGCGTCAATCAGTTTATCATCGCCCTTGGTAAGGTCCGTAACATACATTCCACAGCCCTTCCCCACAATATTTCCACCTTCGAAGGTTTTAACAAGAATGGCTTTTTTCTTGCCCCAGACATCATCCAGCATGCCTAAGATTCGGTCTAACTCTTTATTGAGGTTCTTATATTTCTTGCCGTCCTTATACCATTTACCATCTTTAAACTCGTAATCGCCTGCTTCATCTAAAACCCTTAAAACCACCAGCCCGTCTCTGCCATGAACGATAAAGTGTTCTGGACTGATGCAGAGCATTCCATACCCAAAAGAAATCAGGTTATAATAAAGCTCTTTAAGCAACGGGTCTTTTCCGCCATAGCCGATTTTCGCTTTTATGCCAAGCTCCTTTGCACCCACCTCGGTAATTCGGTACAAAGCACCGCTGAATCGCAAAAGTCTTTTAACATCGAATATGTTGCAAACCAGAAACTTGTTTGCTCTGATATTGTCGGCGTTTTTAAGCTCGAACTCGTTATTTTTGATGATGGCAACCGCCAACATATAGCCACCTATCGCCAATGCTATAATCTTACTGAGCAGAGGACAATCATAAGTAAAGGTCATAAAAGCACCGATGGCAAAAACACCCATGGATGCCTTGATTACATTGATGGAGCTTTTATTCCCCAATGCTTCATGGATGCTTGCCCAGAAAAAGGCAACCACCACTGCTTCAACCCAAGAAAGAATGGAATAGTCAATATCAATCAACAGCTTCAGTGCTGTGATGACAGTCCATGACGGGAATATTCTTAAAACAATCGATTTCATGCAATCCCTCCTATATTCCACAATTAGACACATTATATCACATCCAAAAAAGAAAGGCAATATTCCGACGGAATATTGCCCTAACAAGTCTTGATTTCAAGATTCGAGGTGTCATATAGCACTTTGGCATGGTTCTTGCGAATACACTTTTTCCATAGCACCGCTTGTGTGCTTTTATCTATACAGGTGCGATATACCGAGCCAACGCGATAAACCTCGTCCGATTCCCGAACGAACCGCTCCTCCTCTGTTTCAATCACATACTCTAATGCCTGCGGGGCAGAGGCACGAAGTTCTCCGCAAAGATGGGTATCGGTCAGATAAATAATCAGTTGAAACACCATATCGGTATCGTTTTTCACACGGTAATCCAAATAGTTATAAGAAATGGAGGTGCCTGTTCCAAAAGGCACCTTGCGGTTGGAGTCGGGGAACAAATCGTAGCCGTCGTGATGGTGATGCTCTGCGATGGTCAAAGGTGAATGTAATATCATCCAATGGATAAGGTTGGTAAACTGACACATACCGCCACCAATTCCCGAAGTGGCTCTGCCGTTTGAAATGGTCAAGCCCTCTTTAAAGCCTTTGGATGCAGTGGATTTGCCAACCAGCTTCCAAAAGGAAAATGTCTCCCCGGGGCAGATTAAAATACCATTTACTTTAGGCGCCGCCAAAGACAGGTTCACTGCTTTGTTTTCCTGTAAAGT
>JAGAUM010000042.1 GCA_017620795.1 Clostridia bacterium | reverse complement strand
GGTTGCCGGTGCGAACATCGCAGGCTTCATCAAGGTTGCTGAAGCAATGAAGGCTCAAGGTTGCGTTTGATATTAAGACCAATCAAAAAGGTGAAACGGTTTTCCGTTTCACCTTTTTCTTTTTAGTCTACACGGTTTCGTTTTTCGCCCTTGAAAAACGCCTGCATATTCAAAAGCATTTCACGGTAGCAACGCTCTCGTGCTTCCTTGGCGCCCCACGCCATATGCGGGGTCAGACAGACATTTTTGCGATTTCGCACCCGATAAAAGGGACTATCCGTTTTAAAGGGCTCGACAGAATACACGTCGGTGCCCAAACCTGCAATTCGCTCCTCTTCGATGGCTTGGCAGAGTGCTTCTTCGTCGGCTACGGCGCCACGGGCACTGTTCACCACAATGGCAGTCTTTTTCATTTTGGCAATCCGCTCTTTGGAAATCAGGTTTCGGGTTTCATCAGACAACGGAATGTGGACGGTGATGATATCACTTTCCGCAACCAAAGTATCGATGTCTACGCACTCCACACCCTCAACAGGCTTGCGCTTATATGCCAAGACCCGACAGCCGAGGGCTTTGGCAATCTCCCCAACGCGAGAGCCGATACCGCCATACCCTACAATGCCCCAGGTCTTTCCGTAGAGCTCGTGATAGATAGGAGTCAAGATATTTGCCGTCTGTCCATTTGAATATGTTCCATCGGCAGTATAGCCAGTATATTCGGGTAAGTGGTTTACCAGCGACAGAACCATGGAAACAGTTACCTGCGATACGCTGTAAACAGAGTACCCGGGAACATTGCAAACAGCGACGCCTGCTTTTCGGCAGTAATCTAAATCGATATTATCATAGCCCGTTGCCGCTTCGCAAATCACCTTAAGATTCGTAGCATTTTTCAGGTTATTCTCATGAAGCTTGACTTTATTGACAAAGACCACCTCTGCATCAGCAATGTGAGTCTCCACCTCTTCGGGGGTCGTATTATCATAGCAAATCAGCGTGCCGAATTGTTCTGCCGCGGATAAGTCCAGATCCTCGCCCAAGGTCAGGCGGTCTAAAACAACAATTTTCAAGTAAATCACCTCAAAGGTATTATACCATAAGTTTTAGCGCCTTGCAATAAAAAAGCATACCGACAAGCGGTATGCTTTCCATTATTCTTCAAACAACGGGGTCGAGAAATAGCGTTCTGCGGTATCAGGAAGGACGGTTACCACCGTTTTGCCTTTACCCAGTTTCTTTGCCAGTTTAATGGCGGCAGCCACATTGGTACCGCTGGAGATGCCACACATAATTCCCTCTTTTGCCGCAAGGTCTTTGGAGATTTGGATGGCTTCCTCGTCCTTGATGATGCAGATATCGTCAATAATCGACTGGTTTAAAATCGACGGGATGATACCGTCGCCAATGCCCATTTGTACATGGGTACCAATGGAACCGCCCGATAAAATCGCCGCATTTTCAGGCTCTACCGCCCAGATGGTCATATCAGGGTTATGGTCTTTTAAGCGTTCACCAATGCCTGTGATGGTGCCACCTGTACCGATGCCAGAACAGAATCCGTGAATAGGTCCGTCCACTTGGGACAAAATCTCTTCAGCGGTCTGGTTTCACTGAATCTGGGGGTTGGCGGGGTTCTCAAACTGTTGTGGAACAAAGACTCGGGGGTTTTCCTGTTCCATTGTCAAGGCAATACGCAAGCACTCGTCAATACACTCGCCAATATTACCTGCGTCATGAACCAAAATGACTTCTGCGCCATAATGACGAACCAGTAAGCGACGCTCCTCACTGACCGAGTCGGGCATGATGATTTTGGTCTGATAGCCCAAAACCGCTCCGACCAATGCCAAGCCGATGCCTTGGTTACCGCTGGTCGGCTCTACGATAATGGTATCTGGTTTCAGCTTACCTTCCGCCTCGGCAGTTTTGATCATATTATAAGCGGTACGGGTTTTAATCGAGCCACCTACGTTCAATCCCTCTACTTTGACCAGAATGTCAGCACCATTTTCGGGAGCCAACTTGCGAAGCTTTACCATCGGTGTGTTGCCGATTGCTTCTAAAATATTATTAAATACCATACTAATCCCTCAATTTATTGTAATATAGACATTATATGGTTTTTCGACGGATTTGTCAACAAAAAAGCACCCTTTCGGGTGCTTTTTATTATTTCAGATAGTCGGTTAAGAACTCTTTGGTGTTCTCGACCATTTCGTCGAAGAGCTTACGTGCTTCATCTAAAGGCAGACGAACCAAGGGGTTCTTGACGAACGCCTTGAATGCCAGTTCCAAATCACGGGTAGCAGCAGCTTCTACGATGGTTTCCTGCTCCCAGACAACAGGAGAAATCAAGCCGTAGATTTCTTGAGGAACCTCACCTGCAACCAAGGGCTTGACACCGCCGGTGGTGAAAGAGGCATTGGTTTCAACAACGGCACCGAAGGGCAAATTGGGAATCTGACCGCGGTTGGGCATATTGACGTTGGTAACCAAGTCGCCCAGACCTAAAAGGCCTTTAATCTGGCGGACAGTCTCCTCACCCGAGGGCTTTAAGTCAAACTTTTCTTTGCCTGCCAAGATGGCATCACGCTTTTCGGAGCGTTCATAGAACCAGGACTTACGCCACGGAACATTGGTCAATGCAAAGCCCCAATCGTAAACAGTTTGAGGGTCTTTTAAGTACCAGTCACCGGGGCAGAACTCTGCCAAATGACGGTCGCCTGCAGCAGCGATATAACCATAGCGACGGAAGAGGTCCATCTTTACGCGCTGATTGGTACGAGAATGGGGGTTTCTTGCCCACTCGTCTGCTTCTTCTTCGGTCACAGGCTTGCCTGTTGCGTGGTACTTATCAACATACTGCTTGTAAATGGGGAACAGGTCGATGTTCTTATAATGTGCTTCGGTCAGCCAGGTAAAGTGGTTAACACCCAAAACGTTGACACGGATATCATCACGCTGTGCGCCTTCAATGCCGCACTCTTTTTCCAAGATATGCGCCAAGAAGCTCTGAGTGCCGAATACTTCGTGACAGCAACCATAGGCCTTGATTTCAGGGAACGTCTTATAAAGCATACGGGTGCAAACGGTCATGGGGTTGGTGAAGTTGACAACCCAAGCGTTGGGGCAGTGCTCCTTGATTGCCAGAGCGAACTGTTCAAACAGAGGTAAAAAGCGCAGAGCACGGAAGATGCCTGCAGGGCCGACCGTGTCACCAACCGAGGTGTAAATGCCATACTTTTCGGGATGGTGTACATCCGAGCCCATGGCTTCATAGGTGCCGGGGAAAATCGAGATGATGACCATGTCAGCGTCTGTTAAAGCAGTCTCCAGCTTTTCAACAGCGCGGTAGGTAAAGCCTTTGCCTCCTTCGGGCTTGGGCAGAGAGTTACCAAACTTTTCATTGGCAACTGCAGACTCATAGTCCACGTCATAAAGGTCAACCTGACCCGACAGTAAGGGTTCGAAGGACAAGTCACCCATCAGGTTCATTGCCCACAGGCGGGAACCGCCGCCGATATACGCAATCTTAAAGTCTTCCACACGATTTTCTACATATTTCATTTTCCAGTCCTCCTTGAACTTTATACTCTTATTATAAGACAAAAAAATAGAAATTCAATCAATTTTCTTGACATTTTACGCTATTTTCTATAAAATATTGTCACGGAGGGATGATATGGATTCGATTTTTGAAGCAGGAACAAAAAACATTTTCTTTAGCCGCACCCGTGTAAATCACCCTTATTTCATGTCCAAGGGACATTATCACGACTATTATGAGATTTATTATCTGATAGAAGGTGAAACCCGTTACCAGATTGGAGACGAGGTCTGGACCTTAAAACCAGGGGATGTGATTTTAATTCCCAAGGGTGTACTTCACAACACCAGTAACCTAAACCACGGTTGTACCGAACGGATGCTTTTAAACTTTTCTACCAATGCCCTGCCCCCGTCCGTCAAGATGTTAAAATGCTTTGATCAGCGGTTGATTGTTTTAGAAGGTGAAAAACAACAACAGTTACAGGAGCTTATGCACAAAATCGAGGTGGAACAGGAAAAGAATGAACCTTTATCCCAAGAGCTGATGTGCGCGTACCTGTGGGAGCTTCTCATCCTCTTTTCTCG
>JAGAUM010000041.1 GCA_017620795.1 Clostridia bacterium | reverse complement strand
TTTCATGCTGTCCGCCGTATCAATGGCGTTTTCCAACGCCCAAGTCATAACAATAGAAAGAATCTCCAACCCGTTTTTGGCACGGGTGATAAGGTTGCCTTTTGACAGGTCGCGCCCCATTCCTCTTTGGGCATTGGCAACGGCTTTAAACTGTTTTATGAGGCGTGGCACAAACCGTAACACCATGGAAAAGACCAGAGACAGCGAGGGCACGATCTTTCCGAACAGGTAGACAAACTTGTCACTGCTCATGACCTCGTTATAGCAAGAAAACCAGCCCATCACACTCCCAAGCATTCCCGCCGCCACAACGCCATAAAAGACCGATTCTAATGTGACGGGATTGCCGTCAGGCAGATAGAACAGCAAGGTAACCCCTTGATGATTGAAAATCGGATTCAGCAAAGCGGTTACCAGCATCATCGGCAAGAGAAATAGCCAAAGCCGTTGTTTTCGAAGCAGCAAAAGATATGCCCCCGTAGCAAAAAAAGCCAAGCTCACGCAAATGGGGTGCAGAAAGAAGCAGGCAAAGCCGATGACTGCCACGAAATATATGAAGTTGACCAAAGGATGATAGGCTTTAAAAGCATTCATTTTAAATCCTCGCCTAAATCACAAGTATACCAAATTAAGATGGTATCTCCGTTTCGAATCGGATAAGATGAAATCCCCACACTTGGCACTGTGCCGTTTACCGCATACATCCAGCCGGACAGAGCACCGCAATCAAACTCATACAAGTTGGCGATTCCTTCGATATAGACGCTGTCATACACCGGCGTGTGGGAAAACTCAAAGTGGATTTTATTCTCTGTAAGCGTCCTTCGAAGAAGGTCAAAGACACTCTCCCCTTCTTCAAACGAAAGGGTTTGTTCGGCGTAAACAACGCCATTTGGCGGAAGCACCTGCAGGAGGGATTCATCCAAAAGCTCTGTGTTTTCCCATATTGTATCACAACGGACACTTAGGGTACAAGTGTTTTCTATCTTTGTTTGAGAAGGCTCTTCCTCTGAGGGAACTGTCACTGTCGGCAGTGGCAATTCCTCTGTAACAGGTACCTGTTCGGGCAAGGGCGTTGCGATGACAGGCGGTTGTTCCTCTACCATAACCTGCGTCTGTCCGCAAGCGGACAGCAAAAGGGCAATCGCTAACAGGAGTGCTACTTTACGGATGCTCATAAGACTTCCGCCTGCTCTAACAGGTCATATAACCACACTGCCGCTTGTAAACGGGTCATGGGAGTGGGGTCTGTTTCTGTGGAAAAAGGCGCATCCAGTTCTAAGATTGTTGCAGCGCGGTTAAACATCAACGCCGTGTGCTCCCGCGTTACCTCTCCGTCAGGTTCAAAGACTACAGGCGTCATTCCCAAGATGATATTATGGGCAACGGCAATTTCAACATAAGGTAAATACCACGCATCGGTGCTTAAATCCTCAAACGCAGTCTGCTCCCGTCGGGTCAGAGACAAAGCGTTGACGGTCAAAGTAGCCAACTCAGCACGAGTCAATGTATCTTCAGGGTAGAATCTCTTGTCTCCTTTTCCTTGCAAGACACCTCGTTTTGCCAAAGCCTCCACTTTGTCTTTTGCTTCGCCTTCTTCCAAATCAGCGAAAGTAGCATTCTCCGCGATTACAGCTTTTTTGGGGACACGAGAAACGGTTCTGCGGTCGGAAAAATCAAACAACGAAGGTTGCTTTTCCATAGCGCGTTGAGCCGCGACCAGCGCATAAAAACCTTGCTCGGTTGCCATTGCGTTGGTGTCGCCACCCAGTTCATGAGAGAAGCCATCCTCGGTGCGATAGTCCAGTAAGCGGTCTAACGGCGTTTTTTCTGCAAAATCAAAACGGCTGTCATTCAGTGCAATGTTATTCTCCGTCATGGCAACCACAACCCACGAAAGGCTTTCTGCGCTATCTGCAGGAAGCTTGGCAAGAAGACGGATTCCTTTACTTTTCGCCGTTTTCTCATCATAAGGCGCCAAAGCCGTCAATGCCATGGCGGTGATATCCACTTCGGACGCTGTCCCTTGGGCACTTAACGTCCAACCGCCATCCATTAACTGGCGGTCTAAAATATAGTCCTTATAGGTCTCTTTCACTGCAGTGGCATCTTCTTTAAGCCAGGATTCATCACAGGAATTCAATGCCAAAAGCGCCCAGACAACCCCATTTATACCTTGCTTTTCCACTGCAGATGTATCCAGTAAAGGTGCTACAAGGTCATAGCCTGAAAAGCGTGTAGGGTTCCGCCCCAAAGCGGACAATGCCAGAACCGCACGGGCATATTCCGTGTACTTCCGTTGATGAAGGACACCTTCTTTTTCGTTTAAGGTTGCAAACAATGCATCAAAATAGGCTCTGAAATATGC
>JAGAUM010000040.1 GCA_017620795.1 Clostridia bacterium | reverse complement strand
CTGACGGCGTCACCGCCACCACCCTGTTATACTCGTATTTTTCGGAGCGGGGTCTCCCCGTTACTTTTTATATCCCCAACCGTTTGGACGAGGGTTATGGATTAAACGAGCCTGCCATCCGCAAACTGGCAGAGCAGGGGGTTACCCTGATTGTGACAGTAGATTGCGGTGTCGCTTGTCGGGACGAGGTGGCACTGGCGAAGTCCTTGGGCGTGGATGTTATCATCACCGACCATCATGAGTGTCCGCCGTCTTTGCCCGATGCCGTTGCGGTTATCGACCCTAAGCGCCCCGATTCAAGCTACCCTTTTTCCGAGCTTGCAGGGGTAGGCGTTGCCTTTAAGCTGGCTTCGGCATTGGACGGTGAAGGGGGTATTCCTTCGCTGTTGTCCCGTTTTTCCGACCTGGTTGCCATCGGCTCTTTGGCAGACGTGGTGCCGCTGGTCTCGGAAAACCGTGCGCTGGTGCGGATGGGCATGGAGGCCATTCGCCATAATCCGCGCATCGGGTTAAAAGCGCTGTTAGAAAAGAGCCGTAGCACCGATAAATCACCGACGGCTACCGACTTGACCTTTACCGTTGTTCCTCGCATCAATGCGGCGGGGCGGATGGGCAGCGCGGAAATTGGCGTGGATTTATTACTCTCTCAAGATTCCGAAACTGCTCTTTCTTTGGCAGAGACCCTTTGCGCCACCAATGACCTGCGGCGCACCACCGAGCAGGATATCTTAAAAGAAGCAGAAGCAATGCTGAAAGAGCAACCACCCAAAGCAGGGGAGGTTTGCATTTTAGCCCACGAAGGCTGGCACCACGGGGTGCTGGGCATCGTTGCGGCGCGGTTGTGTGACCGCTATCAAACGCCCTTTTTGCTGTTGTCCATTGAAGGGGATGAAGCCAAAGGCTCGGGACGGAGCGTGGAAGGGATTTCTTTATTCGATACCTTGTCCGCCGTAAGAGCGCATATCAAGCAGTTTGGCGGTCATGCCCAAGCGGTAGGGTTGACCGTGGAAACACATCAACTGGAACTGCTTCGTCAGGCGGTCAACGAAAACGTGGCGATTCATTCCGAGCCCACATCGGAATATTTGATAGATTATGTTGCTGACATCCACGAGTTGACGGTGGAGGTTGCAAGGGAATTATTACTGTTAGAGCCTTTCGGGGCAGGCAACCCTGCTCCGCAAATTGGCATTTTTGGTGGGAAAATCACCGAAATCCGTCCCGTTGGTGCCGACGGAAAACACCTGAAATTCCGCGTCTCTGACGGAAGCGGAAGCATTGACGGCATTGGATTTTCCATGGGTGAGCTGTACGAGCAAATCTTCGTGGGTGACTATGTTGATGTGGTTGGTGAACTGGAAGAAAACGAATACCGCGGAAGGTCTTCCGCACAACTGAACTTAAAAGCCATAAGGAGGTGTAATCATGGAGAAGGAATTTAAAAAGCTTAGTGAAACCATTTTGAAAAACAATGCAAAGACCGACCTTTCCTTGGTACGTCAAGCTTTTGAGTTGGCACGGGAAGCCCATAAGGACCAGCGCCGTGTTTCGGGAGAGCCCTATGTTTACCATCCATTGGCGGTAGCACAGATTCTGGCAGAAGCGCAGATGGATCGGGACACCATTATTGCCGCCTTGCTTCATGACACCTTGGAAGATACCAATATCACCAAAGAGAGCTTAGAGCAAGACTTTTCCGAGACCATTGCAGAACTGGTCGAAGGAGTCACCAAGCTGACCCAGATTCCATACAGCAGTAAGGAAGAACAACAGATTGAAAGCCTGCGAAAAATGTTTTTGGCAATGGCGAAGGATATCCGTGTTATTTT
>JAGAUM010000039.1 GCA_017620795.1 Clostridia bacterium | reverse complement strand
TGGCGAGGACTTGTACGTCCGCGTCCCTGCAGGCACTCTCGTTCGGGACGTAGAGCGAGACGCCTTGATTGCCGATTTAAAAGAACACGGACAAACCTTTATCGTTGCCCGTGGCGGTCGTGGCGGATTTGGCAACGCACACTTCGCAACCCCCACCCGTCAGGCGCCCCGTTTTGCCAGAAACGGCTTACCGGGCGAGGACCGCACCATTGCACTGGAGCTGAAACTATTGGCGGATGTCGGTCTTTTGGGGTTCCCCAATGTAGGCAAATCCACCCTTCTTTCGGTGGTTTCTGCCGCAAGACCGAAAATTGCCGACTACCACTTCACCACCTTAACACCCAATTTGGGCGTGGTTTCGGCGGTAGGTGAAAGCTTCGTTTTGGCAGACATCCCCGGCATCATCGAAGGTGCCAGTGAAGGGGTTGGCTTGGGCTTGGACTTCTTGCGTCATGTCGACCGCACCCGTTTACTCATCCATGTTGTGGATGTTTCGGGCTTGTCGGGACAAGACCCCTTAAAAGCCTTTGATACCATCAACGAAGAACTGAAAAAATACCGTCCCGAGCTTGCTGACCGTCCTCAGATTGTCGCCGCCAACAAGTCGGACATCATCACCAATCAAGAGGAATATGACGCCTTTTGCGCGGAGATTCAAAAGCGGGGCTACCCCCTCTTTACCATCTCTGCCGCAACCAAAAAGGGCACCGATGAGCTGATGGCATACACTGCCGAGCGCTTGTCCCAGATTCCTGTTGAAGAAATCGAAATCCAGCCTGACCTGCCTGAGGTCAACCTGCCTGTGGGCGAACCCACCTTCACCGTCCGCCGCGACAATGAAACCTACGTGGTGGAAGGCGATTGGGTCTTGCGGGTCATGGGCTCGGTCAACTTTGACGACTATGAATCCCTCGGCTACTTCCAGCGCGTACTGCGGAAAGCCGGCGTGATTGATAAATTAGAAGAAATGGGCATCGAAGAAGGGGATATGGTCCGTATCGACTCCCTGGAATTCGAGTATATGCCATAAGAGGTTATTATGATTACTTCCAAACAGCGCGCATACCTGCGCGGTCTTGCCAACCCCGTTCCTGCTCTGTATCAGGTGGGAAAGGAAGGCATCCAGACCAACCTGATCAATACCTTAAGAGATGCGTTGGAAGCCCGTGAGCTCATTAAGATTCATGCGCTTTTGACCTGTCCTTATGAACCGCGGGAGCTTTGCGACAAGCTCTGTGCAGCTTTGGATGCCGAAGGGGTCCAGGTCATCGGCAGAAAGATTGTCCTTTACAAAGAGTCCCGTGACAACAAACAAATCACCTTACCGAGGAAATAATATGGTTATCGGCATTATGGGCGGCACTTTCGACCCCGTCCACAACGGGCATCTTCAGATGGCGCAAGCGGCACAAACTCAGCTGGGTTGCGACCGTGTGCTCTGGATTCCCACAGGACTTCCGCCACATAAGAATACTGCTGTTTCCAACGAAGACCGGCTCGCCATGCTCCGCTTGGCGACAGACGGACTTTTGGGGCACGAAGTCGACCTGTGCGAGTACCGCCGTGAAGGCTACTCCCGCACGGTAGATACCCTGCGGGAACTGCACAACCGATACCCTAACGATTCCTTTGTATTCATCATCGGTGCAGATATCGTCTTACAGTTAGAACACTGGAAAGACTTTGCCACCGTTTCTACCCTCTGCTCTTTCGGGGTGGCGGTTCGACCCACCGTGGCGGACAGCCGATTGGAAGAACAGCTGGAATACCTCAAAAAGACCTATCAAACGGAATTTTTGAGAATGGACTTCCCCCACATTCCCCTGTCCTCCAGTGCCATTCGTGAGGCGCTGGCATGGGGCAAAGACGTTTCAGAGCAAGTACCCAAAGCGGTTTATGCCTATATTAAGGAACACAATCTTTACAAGGAGCTGATGGAATGACGAAAGCAGAGATGGACGAAAAACTCCGTTCGGTTTTGACCGAACAGCGCTACCGACACTCCATCGGTGTCATGGAAACCGCCATGCGTCTGGCAGAAGCCTGGGGCGTATCGGTGGAGAAAGCAGAAATTGCAGGCTTGCTTCATGACTGTGCCAAGGACATCCCTCACGAGGTTCAAGAGCAGATGCTTCGCAACCGTGACGTTCCTTTGGACAAACCCACCGCTGCTTCCCCCCAGCTATGGCACGCAGTTTTAGGTGCCGAGCTGATTCAAGAAGAATATGGTGTCACCGACCCCGAGATTATCAATGCCGTGCGCTATCACACTACCGGTCGGGCGGAAATGAGCTTGCTAGAAAAGATTATCTATGTTTCCGACTGTGTCGAGCCCAACCGCACCTATGACGATCGGGAAGAACGTTTAGAACTGGCGTTTACCGATTTGGACAAATCCTTTTTGGGTTGCATCAACTGGTCGATTAAGAGCGTTATTTCCCGTGACCGCCCTGCCCATCCTGACAGTCTGGCGGCACGGAATGAAATTATTCTAAAGGAGAGTCTGGCATGACATCCGAAGCCTTAACCTTAAAAATTGCCGAGGTTTTAGACAGTAAAAAAGCCCAAGACCTGCAGGCATTGGACACCCGTGAGATTACCACGGTGACCGACTTCTTCCTGCTCGCCAGTGCCACCTCCCATACTCAGGTACGGGCGTTGGCGGACGAGGTGGACGAAAAAATCAACGAGCTTTGCGAGCGGAACCCCTTGCATCGGGAAGGGTACTCCTCCGCTGATTGGATTTTACTGGACTATGGCGATGTGGTGGTTCACATCTTCCATCAGGAATCCCGCGCATTTTATCATTTGGAACATTTGTGGGCAGATGCCAAAAACCTGGACTTGTCCACTGTAATTGGAGGCTAATAGTATGGCAAATCAATTTACTGAAATCGAGAAAAAATGGCAAAAAATCTGGGACGACGAAAAGACCTTCGCCGCCGCCAACGACTTTTCCAAGCCCAAGTTCTACGGCTTGGTTGAGTTCCCCTATCCCTCGGGTCAGGGCTTGCACGTCGGTCACCCCAGAAGCTATACGGCTCTGGACATCATCGCACGCAAGCGTCGCCGCGAAGGGTATAACGTCCTCTTCCCCATGGGTTGGGACGCATTCGGTCTGCCCACCGAGAACTTTGCTATC
>JAGAUM010000038.1 GCA_017620795.1 Clostridia bacterium | reverse complement strand
TCTTTATAGCGAAGCTCGGCTTCGTAAGTGATGTGTTGCAGGTTGCATCCGCCACAGGTAGGGAAGTTGGGGCAGGGCGGTTGGACACGGTCAGGCGATGGGGTTATGACCTCCAAAGTCTTGGCATAAGCAAGCCGTGCCAGCACCTTGGTAATCACTGCCGAGACAGTGTCTCCGGGGACGGCGTTGGTGACGAAAACCGCCAGACCGTCTACCCGACCGACGCCCAGACCCTCATCGGTCATGTCGGTGACGGAGATGGTTACGATATCATTCTTCTGCATCGATCATCCCTCCTGACAAGCCGTCACGAAACGGCTCTTTGATGGTGACGGGAACTAGTTGCCCGCTCAAGTTCTGGTTGCTACGGATATAGACCTTTTGGTAGTTGGAGGTGTGCCCAATCCAGAACCCCTCCTGCTTTTCTTCAAAGAGCACCGTTTCGGTTTTTCCGCACTGCTCTTTTAAAAAGCGTTGATGTAAGTTTTCTGCCAGCGCCCCCAGGCGGTGGGCACGGTCGTTTTTTTGAGGTCCCGATACCTGATGGGGGTTTTGAGCGGCAGGGGTACCTTTTCGGGGAGAGTAGGGGAAAACGTGAATCTGGGCAATGCCAATACGCTCGGCAAATGCCATGGTCTCCAAGAAATCCTCCTCGGTCTCCTCGGGAAAGCCGACAATGATATCGGTGGTAATGGCAATGTCGGGGTATAATTCACGAAGCCGTAAAACCGCTTTTTCATACTCGGCGGTGGTGTAACGGCGGTTCATTTTCTTTAAGATTTTATCGCATCCGCTTTGCAAGGACAGATGCTGATGATGGCAGAGCTTATGCCATTTCTTCGCCGCCTCGCTCAACTTTTCGTTGACCCAGATGGGTTCAATGGAGCTCATGCGGATGCGGTCGATTCCGTCGATTCCTTCCAAAGCGTCAATGACCGAAAATAGGTCGGTTCCGTCGGAAAAGTCCTTGCCGTAGGACGCTACATGAATCCCTGATAAAACCAACTCCCGACAGCCGTTGTCCCGAAGCCGTTTCGCTTCGGTCAGGATTTCGTCCAAAGGTCGGCTCCGCACAGGGCCACGGGCATAGGGGATGATGCAATAGGAACAGTAGCGGTCGCATCCGTCCTGAATCTTTAAAAAAGCACGGGTACGGTCGTGATAGAGCTCTACCCCCAAGGCTTCAAAGTCCCGATTGTGGGTGATGGTCTCTACTACCGTCTGGCAACCCTCTTTCGGCAGGGTTTGAACCAGCTCCACAATGCGGTCACGCTGGCGGGTGCCCAGGACCAGGCGTACCCCCTCAATGGCGGAAACCTCCTGGGGCGCGGTCTGGGCATAACAACCCGTGACCACCACGCAGGCATCGGGGTTTTTCCTCGTGGCGCGGCGAATCATCTGACGGGATTTACGGTCGCCTAAATTGGTGACGGTGCAGGTGTTGATGACATAGACATCCGCCACTTCATCGAAAGACACGGGGGTATACCCTGCGTCTACGAACAAGGCACGCATGGCTTCGGTTTCATATTGATTGACTTTGCAGCCCAGTGTTTCAAAGGCGACTTTCATAAAAAATCCCTTTCTGTAAAAATTAAATAAAACAGTTGACCGAACGGGAAAAAGAGGGTATAATGAAGATACAAAATACATAGATTTTTAGGAGGGGAAAACCGATGAAAACGGCTACCATTTTATTAAAATCCATTGACGACGTAAAAGCGTTCGTAAACTTGACTGTGCGCTTCCCTTACGACATTGACCTGTCCTCTAACCGTTATGTGGTTGACGGCAAGTCGATTATGGGTATCTTCAGCCTGGACCTGTCCAAGCCCATTGCGGTCACCATCCATTCGGATGACTGTGATGACTTGTTAAACGAGTTAAAAGCATTTGAGTGTTAAGGCTGTTTTAAAAACAGCCTTTCTTTTTACAGTATAACATGACAAACGCTTGGGGACAAGAGTTTTGTGAAGAAAAAGAGGGACAAAAATGCAGGATATTGATATTCGGCTGATGGTGCTTTATGCACTGAACAAGGCAGGCATCGCACTAGAAGAGGATCGGCTTTGCGGTCTAATTGCCACTGCCGCCCCTGTCAGCTATTTCTTTGTAATGCAACAGTTGCCTCCCATTGCAGAGAGCGGAAACATCGTCCGCTATGAGGAGGACGGCAAGCGCTACGCCGCACTGACCCCTGTGGGAGAGCGGACCTTGGGCTTTTTCGAGCATCGGGTTCATCCTGTGGTGCGAAGCGGAATTGACGCTTATGCTGCTGACCTACAAAAGAAAACCGAGCCTGCGCCTGCGTCCATCGAAGCGCGGTACGAAGCGGTGGAGGATGGTGGCTATCGGGTCTTTTTACGGATGACCGAAAAAGGAGAAACGGTCTTTGCACTGGAGTTCGTAGTCGGCACTGCCAAAGAAGCTGCCGCCATGTGCAGACGGTTCGAGAGCGACTGTGGCGCTGTATATACCAGCCTTTTCGGCTTGCTCTATGAGTCAGGCCCTATGGAGGCTATTTAGGAGGAAAGTATGAAACGGCTGTTTGTAATTTTTCTTTCTTTATTGTTGTTGGCAGGTTGCGGTAAAACACCCGGTGAACCGATTTCGCCAGAGGATAGGGTGATTGAATTAGCTCCGATTCCAGAGTCGGAACTGGAGACGGTTGTGACCGTCACAGAGCCTGAATCTGAACCTCAGCCTCAGCCTCAGCCCGAGCCGAAGCCCGAGCCTGTGGACATTTCTTTTACCGAACGGCATGACTGGTACTTTTCAGGCATCCCTGCTTCGGTAGACAAAATCTGCGAGGAGTATGATGCTTACTATCGTTCCGGTCGGGACGAGCAGGTAATCTACTTGACCTTCGATGAAGGCTATGAAAACGGATATACGTCGGTGATTTTAGACACCCTAAAAGAAAAGGGCGTTACTGCGGCATTCTTTGTAACAGGCTCTTATGTAAAGCAAAATCCCGAGCTGATTCAGCGGATGGTGGACGAGGGGCATATTGTGGGCAACCACACGGTCAATCACCCTGCCATGTCCTCTTTGGACGAAGCTGGCATCAAAGAAGAGATTTTGGGATTGGAAGAACAGCTTAAAGCTTTTGGCGTTT
>JAGAUM010000037.1 GCA_017620795.1 Clostridia bacterium | reverse complement strand
CGGGTTGCTTGGTCAGAACAGTAGTTTCTGCAATCGCCATGAAGTCGTCCTCCTGACTTACAGACCCATTGCCGCGCAAAGCATCTTTGCCGCCTGAGCACGGGTAGCCGTGTCATTGGGGCAGAAGGTGCCGTCGGGGTTGCCGTTGATGATGCCCAAGGCGCGCATTGCATAAACCGCCTCGCGAGCATAGTCGGCAATCTGGCCATCGTCCGCGAAGGTTTCAGCCTCAGCTTCAATTTTCAGCTCACCGTTTAAGGTCATGGTCTTGTAAATCATGACCGCCATATCCTGACGGGTAATCTTTACGCCGTAGCCGAAGACGCCGTCGCCCATGCCACGGGTGATGCCCATTGCGTAGACCTTTTCGATATAGGGGTACGCCCAGTCGGTTGCAGGAACGTCGGTAAAGGGCAGTGCTTCCTCGCCCTTCAAATCAAAGCCTGCCGCCAGCAACTTGGCAAACTGTTCACGGGTGACCGAAGCTTCGGGGTCAAAGAGGTTGTTGCCTACACCGCTGATAACACCGCGGGAGGACAACGCCATAATCGAAGCGTATGCCCAATGTTCCTTTGCAACGTCTTTATAGTCTTCTACAGCAGGAAGGTCAACAGCAGGAAGGTCTACAACAGGCGGTTCCTCAACAGGAGGCTTTTCGTTACCAGTATTACCGGTATTGCCAGTATTACCGGTGTTGCCTGTGTTACCGGAGTTTCCACTGTTCTGTCCTTCCTTGGGCAGGAAGAGGAAATACTCGTCTGCGCCCTTGGCAAAGGAGGCCGTGTCGGTCAGGGCAGAATAGAGATAGCCCGAAACCTTAGAAACAGTGTTGTCTCCCAGGTCATAGGTGTAGAACATGCACTCGGACGGAGAACGGCCGGATACGTTGTACATAGCACTCTTGATAACCAGTGCAACGGCGTTCTTGCTATAATCGGCTGCGTCACATTCCAAACCGTTGTGGTATTCCTTCACCACGATAATGGGCATGGACTTTGCCTTGTCCAAAATCGCTTGGGGAACATCCTTACGGGTCTCACCTACAAAGAAGGTGACATACTCTACATTGGAAGGAACCTGCGGCAGGTAGTCCACCATAGACAGACGCAAGGAAAGCAGGTCGGTCGCCAACAGGATATCGGTAAATCCGTTGGACAGCGCCGATTCCATAGTGCTGCGATCCAATGTGAAGGTCGCATAGTCCAAAGCGTAGTTCTGAGGAACGCGAACGGTCAAAGTCTTGATGTAGTCTTTGTACTCTACACCCTCTGCCGTAATCAGGTCTAACAGTGCCTTACGGTTGGTTGCCAGCTCGGCAGGAGCTTCTTCGGGCAGAACATAGCCATCAGCACTTGTCAAAGCAGTGCGATCGGTTGCCAGGAAGGTCGATGCGCGGTTTAAAGCATCCTCAATTGCATCCTCGTCCCCATTGGAAACTTTTGTAGCAATCGACTCAAAAATGGCAGAAGAACTGGCGTAATTGGCAGAAATGTCCGCCTCGGCAAAGACCGAAACGGACATTAATAAGACAATTGTGAGAGCCAGTGCAACTACCCGTACAGACTTATTGTACATGGTATACACTCCTCTATAGTATGAATTTGAAAAAGTATTAATTACAGGCTAGCGATGGTTCTGAAGGAACGGATAGCAAATTCCTGACCTTCGGGATACTTAGCAATTTCTTCCTCGGTCAAACCAGCCTCTGCGCCAGTCATAACTTCAGCACCGAAGATAACATAGGAATCAGCACCGGTAGCTTCCAAAGAAACTGCAGAGCCGTAGGGAACATAACCCAGAGCCTTACCTTCGCCGTTCAGAGCAACCAGAGCAAATACGAACTCTGCATCGTCCTGAGTAGCGTTCAAACCAGTACCACCAAACTTTACGTACAGAGCGCCGTTCAGCTTGTCAGCAGCAACGTTGAAACCGGTGATAGCGTTTACTTCCTGTGCAGCGTACAGGATTTCACCCTGAGCGGGATCTTCGTTACCGGTGTAAGCCAGAACAGTGTAATAACCAGCCTCAGGAGCAACTGCGCCAGACAGGTTTACAGCGATGGTGTCAACGGAAACGCCAGCAGCGTCAGCGGTGTAAGCAACGTTTGCATCCAGAGCAACGTCAGCAGCAGAAGCGCTGAAGCTGAACAGTGCGACCAGAGCGACTAATACAGTTGCAACAACAAGATACTTTTTCATTTTCAATTACCTCCCAAAATTGCGTGAATCACATAAATATCCAAATGTGGACTTTGATATATCCATATTATACTCACATTTTTCTCGGTTGTCAAGACTTCTTTTCGACTTTTTTAAAAATCTTTGCGTAAATCCGTAAGAGAGGCGGAAGCATTCCACCTTTCGAAAGGCCTGCCACCACACGTCCAAACCGTTTTACGCCAATGGTTTGGAGCATTTCTTTGTGGTAAACGGCAACAATCTTGCCTAAAAGTTCCTCTTGCCGAAACCAACCGTCGGGGTTTTGGAGATGGTCCCCTTTCAATAAGAAAGAATCCGCCTTTTTCGCCACGATGCGGTGGACATAGAGCTTGTCCTCCCGACTTGCCGCCACAATCTGACCGACTTTCGGGGAAGTCAAGCTTGCCACTTCCACCTGATCCCCGTCACGGATAAAGGGTGCCATACTGATGCCGTGGGCAGTGAACCGAAACCGATTCCCTGACGCCAGCACCGTTACCATCAGTTCTTTTGCAGCAGGGATGGACAGACTGTCAAACTCCCGTTTCATCCGTAACCCTCCCCTCGTCTAAGACCAGTACGTGCGCACTGTCGGGGATATGCTCGGTCTGGTGGGTGACGATTAAGACCGTCTTTTCCTGTGCCAGGGTGTGAAGCACCGCCATCACCTCGTCCCGATTATGGGGGTCCAGTGCCGCCGTCGGCTCGTCCACGATATACACATCCGCGTTACGAACCAATGCACGCGCCAAGCTCAGCCGTTGCCGCTCCCCTTGAGAGAAAATCAAGACACCGCTTTCCAACGGCGTGTCATAGCCCTGTTCCAGGGTCATGATGCGGTCATGAATCCGCGCGGTCTTTGCCGCCGCTATGACCGATTCTTTGTCCGCGCCTGTCTGTGCCGCCAGATTCTGATAGACCGTGCCCGAAAAGAAGACGGTCTCCTGCGACAGATAGGCAATCCGCCGTCGCAGGCTTTCTAACGCATAGACGCTCTGCTCCTTGCCGTCGAAGAAAATGCTTCCCGACTTGGGTCGATACAAGCAAAGCATCAGGCTTAAAAGGGTGCTTTTGCCCACACCACTTTCTCCAATTAAATAGTGGGTGCGCCCAGGGGCTAACGAAAAAGAAACCCTCTCTAAAACAGGCTCCTGACCGTAGGAGAATGCCACGTCCGTAAAGACAACCTCGCCTTTTAAGGCTTCTACCTGCTCGCCCGAATGGACATCCTCAGGCTGAACCTCATAAAACTCACTGACCCGTTCTAACGAGGTCAAGCCCTCTTGCAGGGTCAGAATCCCGCGAGCAATGGCTTGGGCAGGGTTGTAAACCATTCCAAGGTAAGTGGACATCGCCACCACGCCACCCAAAGTCAGCTCGCCCTTGTACATCATATAAAAGCCCAAGCCGAAAACAATCAGCTTGCTTCCATACTGAAAGAGTCCGCCCAGTAACCCCATCAGGCTGCCAAACGCCCGTTGCTCCAATACGATTTTCCGATTCTGTTCGCCACGGTGCTCTAACTTCTCCACTTGACCTGACTGTTCGCCATCGGTCTTGATTAAGGTCGAGCCCTTAACCGACTCGGCAATGACGCCGTAGACCCCTGCCCGCTCCTCCGCGGCAAGATATGCCAACGCTCGGGTACGCCGTCCGATGACATAAGAAAGCCCGAAGAACAAGGGCACAGGAAGCAACGACCAAAGCCCTACCACAGGATGCTTGATGACCAGCAGCACCGCGCTGACCAGTAACACAGGCACCCGTCCGCAGAGCTGTAACAGCACTACCGACAGGACACTGCGCATGCCATAGATGTCTGCCGATACGCGGTTGATGATGCCGTCCTTTTCCTGCCCGTCAAAATAGGACTTGGGCAGTGCCAGCAGGTGATTAAACACCTGGGTCTGAACTTTTAAAATCAGCTTGTTCTCCGCACGGTGAATCTGGAAATCGGACAGAGTGTGAAACAACAACCCCAAAAGCGCCAGCACTGCCACTGCGCCACCGTATAGCAAGGTCTCGCGGAAGCTGTTCTGGGCGACAACACTGTCCACCACCAGCTCCTGCAGTTTCGGTGCCACTACGTCAGCAACCGACGCAACCAAAAGCAACGCCAGTCCGCCTAACAAAGGAAGCATCGACGCCCGAAGGGGTGCCTGAAAGACGCTTAAAATTTCTTTTGCCGATTTGCTCCGCCGTCCGCGGGAGAATTGCTTTGCCCGTTGCCAGCCATCGGCAAGGGTTTTGAGCCAAACCTTCATCTTTTGTCCCCCTTATCGGGTAAATTCCATGGCCACCCAGCCACCCTGCTCCGTCCGCTCGACCAGTGTAAAGCCACCGTTTTTCAAGGTCTCTTCCACCTCGTCGGCGCGAGTATCGATAATCCCCGACACAATCAGCGTGCCTTGGGGCTTTAGGTTCTTTAAGAATGTATCTTTCAAGCCGATAATGACATCGGCGATGATGTTGGCAGTAATCACTTCATACTGACCGCCGATTTTCGCCTGCAAGGCTGTATCGGTCACAATGTCGCCGCAGAACCCCTCGTAAGGCGCGTTTTCGCCTACGTTCTTTTTGACATTCTCCACCGAGGTCTCCACCGCGTGGAGGTCGATATCAATACCACGGGCGTCTTTTGCGCCCAACAGCAACCCTGCAATGGCTAAAATGCCACTGCCCGTGCCGATGTCCAGCAAAGATGCATTTTCCCAATCCAGCCCTTCCATCAGCTCCATACAAAGCTGGGTGGTGTGATGCTGACCGGTGCCGAAGCTGGAACCGGGGTCGATTTCCAGAATCGTGCGGTCGGTCTCCTCGTCCAAGGCTTCCCAAGAGGGTTTCACCAAGAACCGCTCCCCCACCGTAAAGGGTTTGAAGTACTTGCGCCATTCGTTTGCCCAGTCTTCTTCCCGAACGGTGGTCAGTGTCCGCTCCAAGCGTCCGAACACCCCATCCGTGTCCTCGGCTTTCAGACGTTTTAACATTTCATCCAAGTCCCGAAGCTGTTGTGCCCCCTGTTCATCCTGAGGCAGGTAGACGGTAACGGTGGTCTCGCAGTCTTTTAATGCCATCAAGTCCTCTTCCACCGCGTCCCAATAGGTCTCGGTATGGTTCAAAAACGCTTCAAAGTCCCGACTGTCGGTGACCGATGCGCCGTTAATTCCAAGAATCAATAAGTTCCCTGTGACCACCTCAATCCCTTCGGTGGTTGTGGCAATGGCTACTTCTGTCCAGTTCATGGTTCTTCTCCTATCAAGTTCTTTTGTAATTGTTTGATTGCGCCTCGCTCAATGCGTGAAACCTGGGTCTGGGAAACGCCCAGTACCGCCGCTGTCTCTGCTTGGGTGCAGTCCCGAAACATCCGAAGCCCCACCACCTGCCGTTCCCGTGGGGAAAGCAAGCCGATGGCGCGTTTTAAATCCAGTGTCTCGGTAAAATCGGGTTCGGTTGCCGTCTCCCCCAGCTCATGAATGGAGCAAACCGCCGTACTCCCCAGCGCTGCTACTACCGCCTCCACAGAAAGTCCTGTGGCGACAGAAATCTCACTTACGGTGGGAGGGCGCAAAAGCTCCTGCTCCAACACTGCCTCGGTCCGACGGATGCGCAACGCATCCTCCTTCACGCCACGGCTGACGTGCAACGCCCCGTCGCGACGCAGAAACTGCCGAATCTCCCCTAAAATCAGGGGCACAGCGTAGGTGGAAAAGGCAACGCCATAAGTAAAATCGAACCGACGCATGGCTTTTAACAAGCCCATGCACCCGATTTGAAACAACTCCTCCGAATCCCGACCCGAAAATCGGGCAACAACGGCACGAACCAAGCCAAGGTTCTCCGCCAAAAACGCCTCCTCGGCAGAGCGGTCTCCGCCTTGGGCGCTTTTTAATAGTGACAGGCGCTCCTCCGACGCCGTCATCTATAGCTGTTTTTCCATCATCACGCAGGTGCCCTTTTGGGGCTGGGACACCACATCCAGCTTGTCCATAAAGCTCTGCATCACCGTAAAGCCAATGCCCGAGCGTTCTTCATGGGGCTTACTGCTGTATGTAGGCACCATCGCCTGCTCGATATCCGCAATGCCGCAACCCACGTCCGAAACCGACAAAGTCAGCTTCCGCCCGTCTAAAATGGCGTGCATCGTCACCATCCCTTGGGTGTTTTCATAGCCGTGGACGATGGCGTTGGTCACCGCCTCGGACACTGCGGTCTTTACCTCGTTTAAAAGAGTGACGGTAGGGTCTAAGGGTGCAATGAAGGCGGCAATCACCGTGCGGGCAAAGGCCTCGTTCTCCGATACGGATAAGAAAGAAACGGTCATCTCATTCATTTGCCAAGCCCTCCTCCAATGCGATTTTGGGGTCCCGATACACTTTTACCAGTTTCCGAATCCCCGAAACGGTCAGCATCTTGTCCACCGTCCGACTGGCAGAAATGATACACATTCTGCCACCCGATAATTGCATCTGCCGATACCGACCAATCAATAATCCAATCCCCGAACTGTCCATAAACCCCACTTGGCTTAAGTCCACAATCAGGGTCTTTATCTTGTGTTTTGCCAGCTCGCGGTCCAATCGGGTTCGTAGCTGGGTCGCCGCATGATGGTCCAACTCCCCCATCAGCGTCGCCAGTAAAACCCGCTTTTTGACTTCTACTCTGACGCGCATCTGCCTCGCCTCCTTTCGACCATTATACCAAGCTCTTCCTGATATAATCCATCGAAAAGAGTCGAACTTAAATTTCGCCGATTAAATATAAAGATCCGCAGACCACTGCCACATCCCGATCCGCTTGGGCAATGGCAGTTTTTACATCGGGCGCCAAGGTGGCGTCCTTCCAGTATTTCTTCACCGCGCGCAACAACGCCTTGCCGTTGTCCCCACGGGCGTTGTGCACAGGAACGACGATAATCTTATCACTGACCCGACGCAAAAACGGTAGAGCATCTTCCCGATTCTTATCAGGGAGCATGCCTAAAATCAGGCACACTTCCTCGGGCACGCTCACCCGTACCAAGCAATTATACAGGGCAATCAAGCCGTTGGGGTTATGGGCGCCGTCCAATAACAAATGGGGATTGCGCCACTCAAACCGACCGGGCATGACGGCGCGTAAAAGTCCGTGACGCCGTTCTTCTTGGGAAAGCCCCAGACACTCGGCAACGCAAAGAGCGGTTGCCGCATTCTCCGCCTGATAGTGGGCGGTCATACCCAAGGCATAAACATGGTCCCCTTGGCGAATCTCCAGCTTTCCCCGACACTCGGTTTCGATGGTTACCGCTTTGGCAATCCGCAAAGAGGCGCGGTTTTGGGCGCAAACCCTGCGAATGACCTTCAGCGCTTCGGGGTGTTGTTGGGGGGTGGTCACCACCGTACCCTCGGGACGGATGATGCCGCACTTTTCCTGCGCGACTTTCTCCACCGTGTTTCCCAACAGCTCGGTATGGTCTAAATCGATATGGGTCAAGACCGACAAAGCAGGGTTCTTGATGATGTTGGTCGCATCGAACCGACCGCCCAACCCCACTTCCAGAACCACCCAGTCGCACTGCTCCTGCATAAAATAGCAAAAGCCCAGTGCCGTCACCGCCTCAAAAGCAGTGAGGTTGTCCTGATAAGGAAGGAGTTTTCGGGTCAGCCTTGCCAGCGTCGATTCGGGAATGGGTCGGCTGTTGATTTGAATCCGCTCGGTAAAAGAATGAATATAAGGCGACACAAACAAGCCCACCCGCTTGCCACTGGCCTCCAGCATTTTGGCAATCATGGCAGCAGTAGAGCCCTTGCCGTTGGTACCTGCAATATGGATGAATTTTAAACTGTCTTGTGGATTCCCCAGTTCCTCCATCAGGTTGCGCATCCGCTCCAAAGT
>JAGAUM010000036.1 GCA_017620795.1 Clostridia bacterium | reverse complement strand
TCAGATGCGTTTGGTTTTCATGTTGCGTGCCCAAAGGGTCAAGGCAAGCAAGAGAATATACAAGCAACCGATGGTAATAAAGATAGCATGCCAGCCGAAGGTTTCTTTTACGAAGCCAAAGACGGCGGCTTGGATGGCGGCGCCCATATAGACTGCCCAGTCCAGAACGCCCACGATGGTGGACGAGAAGGCTCTGCCGCCCATGTCCCCTGCAATCGCCCAGATGACGCCTGTAACCATGGCAAAGACTGCCAGTACGAAAAGCATGATCGACGCATAGGGTTGAGTTTTAATAAAGGGGAAGCACATCATACCCAAGAAGGTGATAACCGATGCCAAAATCAGCATGGGTTCACGCTTGCCTCGGAATACTTTATCGGTGATAAAGGGGAATACGAACATGGCGCAAGCCTGTCCGAAGGGAAGACCGATGGAACTGAAGATGCCCTCTTTGATAGACAGACCCAGTTCTTCGGTGAAGTAGGTGGGAATCCAAGTCAAAAGCCCGTAGCGACCGATTCCTGCGATGGCGGAAATCAGACAAAAGACCAATACTTTTGGCTCGGTAAAAAGAACTTTATAGGGGTAGAAGTAGCCTTTTTTCGCGATGTCCGCTTCCAGTGCGGCATCACGGGCAGCTGCAGCGGCGTCCGTTTCTTCAAAAGGCGCCAGACCCACATCCTCGGGCTTTTCTTTAAAGAAGAAAACAAAGGCAATCAGCATCAGGACCATGGGAATCATGGGGTAGCGGAATGCCGCTCTCCAGCCCCATTCGGGGTTCCAGTCCATGCAAAGCAGGATGGTCAGGTAAGTGACTACCTGTGCCAGACCCGAAAAGGCGGTAGTAAGACCCGAAGCAAAGCCACGCTCCCGTTTGGGCCACCATTTATTCAGCACGCCCAGTCCGTTTGCCCAGACGGTGGACTGGAAGAAGCCGTTTAAGCCCCAAAGGATGGCAATCACAGGGATAGACGATTGAAAGGAAATAACCACATTGATAATGGCGGATGCCACAATGTCGAACATCATAAACCGCTTGTAGCCAAAATAAGCACCCAAACGGCCGCTGATTAGCCGACCAAAGGCATAGCACCAGAACAGTGCGGACGAGACCACGCCCAATGCGGCGGTGGTAGAACCCAAACCCTCTGCCATCTGGGTCATGACCAGATTGATGTTTTGTCTGCCGTTATAGAAGAACAAATAAGTAAGGCCAAAGCTGATTAACATGAACCATGCGTACTTTTTAAACTTGGCATAGTCCGTTTTCGAATAGCCGTAGGTTTCTTTTGTCATATTGCACCTCCATCATATATCTTTTGTATTGTATCACAGTCCGCTTCATAAAGCAAGAAAAAAGCAGAGTGAGACTCACTCTGCTTTTAATATCAGGTTAAATTGCATTTCTCGATAGGAATGATAGCCTCTGCCTGAGTAGTTGCTGGGATGGCAGATGATGGTTTCGGGGTAATCCACCAACAAAAACCGTTTTACCTCAAAGGCTTCGCACAGAACGCCAAAGAGTTGGTTGTCTTTGATGATGCACGCCTCCAGTCGGATTGGCACATCCTTTTCTTCTTTGCCAGAATCGTCCCGACCGTTTCCTGCATCGCTGCTGCTTTCATAGTCATAAGTAAAGGTGGTATGCAGATGATACTCCACTATTTTGTGAGAAAGTGCTTCGACAAAAGCATCATCATAGTCTACTTCAGCCAGATTCAATGTTATTTCCGAAAAATCTTCGCTATTCTTTGCTCGGCAAGAATTTGTATAGGTTTTAGCACCTTCAAACGTTTCGTCAACAACGGTTTTCAGTAACATCATAAACTCCCTTTTTGTTATATTGCCTTTATTTTAACATATTTGATAGGAAAAGTAAATACGAACAGTATAAATTTCTCTGAATCACCAATACTACTATCGCAATTTGAAATTAAAGGAGATTTACGATATGAAAGCAACAGGCATTGTTAGAAGAATTGACGATTTGGGTCGCGTGGTGATTCCGAAAGAAATCCGACGCACCCTCCGCATCCGTGAAGGAGACCCGTTGGAAATCTTTACCGAAAAAGACGGGGAAGTGATTTTTAAGAAGTACTCCCCCATTGGGGAGCTGTCCGCCTTTGCAAGCGAGTATGCCGAGACGCTGGCAAAGACCAGCGGTCATGCGGTCTGCATCACCGACAAGGACGCGGTTATTGCCGTGTCGGGTGCGTCCAAAAAAGAGTTCTGGGAAAAGCGAGTTTCCCCCGAAGTGGAGCAGTTGATTCAGGAAAAAATCTCGTTCACCCATGAAAACGAAGGCAAGACCACCACGCTTTTGGACAACACCAACAACCACTCGGTAGGGTTGATGGTGCCCATCGTGGCAGACGGCGACGGCATCGGCTCGGTCATTTTCTTCAAGCCCAATGACACCATGGTGGCAGGCGAATCGGAAGTGAAGCTGGCGCAGGTGGCGGCAGGGTTTTTAGGCAAACAAATCGGACAATAAAAAAGACCCCCAAGGGGTCTTTTTTATTGCTCAACCTCCTGCCAATCCGCAGGGAATTGGTTCTTTTCAAATATTGCATCGGTCACGTCCTCGACCTGCATAACGGGCATGGGTCTGGAATGTTCCGGGTGACGGGACTCGACAGTGTTATTCTTGACAATCAGTCCGTCGGTTGCGGAAAAGGACATAGCGCTGTGACCGCAAAGGCGGAAGGTGTTTCCTTCTACAGTGATGTTTTTGTTCCGTCCGTCATAGTAGCTACTGACCATCAAAGAGGCAAACTGTTCCCGTTCCCGAAGGCCGCAAGCGATAAAAGTGTTGTTTCGGACGGTGACGTTGCGCACCATGTCTGCGCCCATCCACTGGGTGTCGGCACTGAGCCAGACTCCTTGAGAGCCCAGATTATAAAAGGTGCAATTTTCAATCAATCCCTCCGAGGACTGGACGACCATTCCGCGGGAACGGATATTTCCGTAATAGGTATCGGTGACCTCAAAGCCACGGTTATTGGCATCCGCATCCGAAACATACGACCCGACCGAAACCCCTTTCGGTGTTTCATCCAAAGTGACACGGCAAAAGGTCTCGGGCTTGAAAGAAACCACCTCGAAGGTGTCGGTCAAATCAGTTTTCGGACTATAAGAGGGAAGCTGTTCCACACCCTTGACCGTAGCGTCGGCAATGTCTCCGAAGCGGTCGGTATAGAAATGGAGGGTATCCCCTTCTGTCACAAAAAAGTAGTTGGGGGTAACAGCAAGAACCAGTTCGTTTCCTTTTATTTCCGCCACGCGGGCGTATCTGCCGAAGAGGTTAAACCCGTCATCTCCGCAGTGGCTGAAAACCGAGTGACGGATTTTGGGGCCGATTTTCATGCCGTACATATTGGCGGCATCAGCTACGGTAGAGAAGTAGCGGTCTGCGGTTGCGCCCAAGGGACGGGGGCCCGGCTCGAGCCGTACATGGTCAATCTGATGGTCACCATAGCCGCCACTCATGCCCAAGCCGACCTTTCCGCTCCAGATGGCGTAGTTCTTTAAGGTACAGCGTTCGGAGTCTACCAACTGGACGGCAGTGCCCGTGGTCAGCCGTTCACCGCCCACGATGTAATCGCCGACTTTTAAGTGCTCGTTTACCGCCAAGGATGCGGCATGGAGACGATAGGTGCGATTCCCCAGATGCCCCAGCTTGGAAAAGGCCATGGTGGAGCTGGGAACAAAATGAAGGTAATCCCCCGTTACACCGTCATGGAACTCGATATAAATCTGGTCGGGGAATCCTGAACGGTCTTCAAAGTAATCCCGATAGCCGTTGGGAATCACGAAATCGAGGGTGTATTCGTCAGGGTCGATGGCGATAATCCGTGCCTGGAAGAACGCCAGCTTTTCGTAATCGCCATTGCAGTTTTCCAACCGCACGTTTTTACAGTTTTTAAAAGCAACCCCCACCGAACCGATGCTCTGGAACAAGAAGGTAGAGCCGTTGCCGTCTAAGGTAAAGTCCTGCATATTCTCGAAATGCAAATGTCCGCTGGTGCTTTGGGGTTTTAAGCGGTAGGCACCCTTTTCCAGAGTCAAGGTCTTTTCACCGCGGGCATAAGCCTCATCAATCATTTGTTGCAGGTCCACCTCAAAAATGGGGGCGTCATAAACAGGGTGATACTCCCCTGCTTCCAACTTGCGGGGGGCTTTGTTTAAAAGGTCACGGAACCGTTTAATCATGACCGCCGCTTCGGCACGAGTGGCGTTGCCCTTTGCGTTAAAGCTTCCGTCAGGATTGCCGTTGACGATGCCTTCTCCTGCGGCTTTGGCGATGTATTCTGCCGCCCAAGGGGCAAAGGAAGAAGCGTCGGTAAAGCCGTCTTTTTGATTTAAGAGTGCGCCACGGATTTCTTCTGCCAAGCGGACAATGACCGAGGTCATTTCCTCACGGGTGATGGGTGCATCGGGGTAGAAGTTTCCGTCTGCAACCAAGTTTTCATCCAACGCGCCATAGGCTTTGGCGGCAGAGACGGTGGGGGCAAACCATGCGCCCTCCAAAACATCCGCATAGGGGGATGCTTCATCAGGATATAAGTTGCAGAGCTTGGCAACCAAGGTCACAAACTCGGCTCTGGTGATGTTGGCTTCCGGGTCGAAGATGCCCTCGCCCTTGCCCGAAATAATGCCGTCACGTGCCAGAGGCAGGACGTAGTTTCGTGCCCAGTGGCCGTTTAAGTCGGTAAAAGTCACCTCTGCCGAAAAGGCAGGGATGCACTGGAATAACAGTATCAGTATCAATAAAAATGAAGTCACTTTTTTCATAAAATCCCTCCTTGGCTAGTTTAACAAAGGTGAGGAAAAAAGTCAATAAAAAAGACCCCGAAGGGTCTTTCTTATTTTACAACGATATTCTTGGTGTCTTCGGTCACTTCAATTTCCGTCCAGCCTTCGGGGAAGGTGTTGCCGTAGACCTCGGCATCTTCTACCTTGTCGATGCGAAGGACGGGAACAGCCGTCTTAAATTCGGGGTTACGGGATTCAACCACGTTGTTGCGGACAATAAGACCCTTGATGCAGGTCAAATCCATAGCCTCGTATGCACAGTCGCGGATGGTGTTGCCCTCAATGGTAATGTCGCGGTTTTCCCGACCGAGCATGGAATAGACATAGATGGCGCCCTGGTTGCGGTCACCGTTTTGAATCAGGGTGTTATTGCGAACCACCACATTGCGGACGAAGCCTGCCTCCATCCAGTTAAACTCAGGCGCAAGCAGGATGCCTGCCGAGCCGGTGTTATAGATGGTGTTGCCTTCAACCACACCGTCCGAGCCCTTGATTAAAATACCGCGGGAACGGATGTTGCCATAGTAGCAGTTCTTGATTTCAAAGCCCGAGCAATTGCGGCTTGCGTTGGTAATCCAGGAGCCAGGTTCTACCCCTTTGACCGCCGTTTCCAGCTTGATGCGATAGAAGTTCTTGGCGGAAAAACTGTTGGCGTCATAAGAAACATCCAAGTCTGCTTTGTTCACGTAATTGGGTAGTTCGGTGATGGAAGCTACTTTGGCATCTCCCAAACCGTCACCATTGGCAGAATACAGGCGCAGGGTATCTCCCTCAAACAGGGAATCCAGACTGGTCCCCGTTGCTAATACGAATTCCTTGTCCGAAATTCGTTCTGCCGCACGATAAAACCGTCCGTAGTTATTAAAGCCGTCATCGCCCATGTTACAGAATCGGGAGTTATAAATCTTCGGGCCGACTTCCAATCGCTGAATGTGTGCCGCATCGGCAACGGTGGAAAAGACGCGGTCATCAATAGCACCCAAAGGACGGGGGCCCGGTTCTAAGCGGACATTGTCAATGCGATGGTCACCATAACCGCCGCTCATAAACAATCCGACCTGACCGCTCCAGATGGTGTAGTTGGTCAAAGCGCACTGCTTGGATTTTAAGAAATTGACCGAAACACCCGTGGCAGTGCGGTGTCCGCCTGCAATATAGTCGCCTACTTTTAAGCCCTTGGTACGGCTGGCAGTGGCAGAGAACATCCGATACTGGCGGTTGCCCAGCTTCTCCAGTTTGGAAAAGGTCATGTTATTGGCGTCAATATAGTCGCCTGTTTCTGCTTCGTGGAACTCAATATAAATCTGGTCGGTAAAACCTGATTTGTCCTCGAAATAATCGCGGTATCCGTTGGGGACAACAAAATCAATTGAGAAATCCTCGGGGTTAATGGCGGTAATTTTTGCCTGATAGAACGAAAGCTTTTCACAGTCGGTCTGCAGGTTCTTTAAGTGGATGTTTTCACTGTTCTCAAAGTGAATGCCCGAAGCACCGGGGCTTTGGTAAAGTAAGGTAGAGCCGTTGCCGTCCAAAGTAAAGTCCTTCATATCCACAAAGCGCAGGTGTCCGCCCTTGCCTTGAGGAGTCAGGCGATAGACGCCTTTTTCCAGAGTCAAGGTCTTTTCGCCGCGGGCATAAGCTTCATCAATCATTTTTTGCAGGTCTACTTCATAGATGATGCCGCCATAAACAGGGTGATACTCCCCTGCCTCCAGTTTGCGAGGCGCTTGATTTAACAAGTCGCGAAACCGCTTGATCATGACCGCCGCTTCGGCACGGGTAGCGTTGCCACGGGCATTAAAAGACCCGTCGGGGTTACCGGTGACAATGCCTTCTCCTGCGGCTTTGGCGATGTACTCTGCCGTCCAAGGGGCAAAGGAAGAAGCGTCGGTAAATCCGTCTTTTTTGTTCAACAGTGCACCGCGGATTTTTTCCGCCAGACGGACAATGACCGAGGTCATTTCCTCACGGGTGATGGGT
>JAGAUM010000035.1 GCA_017620795.1 Clostridia bacterium | reverse complement strand
GTCAGAATTCCCATTTCCTTTGCCATCTTAGCAACCACAGGAGCAGAGCCAGTACCTGTACCGCCACCCATACCTGCGGTCACGAAAACCATATCAGAACCCTTTAAAATTTCGCTGATATCGTCATAGCTTTCTTCAGCAGCCCGTTGACCAACCTGCGGATTACCACCAGCTCCAAGGCCGCGGGTCAAACGCTCGCCAATCTGAATCTTGCGGGGTGCTTTAGAAAAAGCCAGAACCGAGCAGTCGGTGTTAACAGCAACGAAATCAACATGCTTCAATCCCAAGTCAATCATGCGATTAACTGCATTACCGCCGCCACCGCCACAGCCAACGACTTTCATATCCGCAATCCATTTTTGCTCTTTTTTAGTAGCCTCAAAATCCAACATTGTAAACCTCCAATATGTAAATTCTTATCGTTTCAAAAAGCCAGGAATATCAATATCATCGTTATGAATCGGTGCGGGGTTTTTAACCTTTCCGTCAAAACCCGTTGCGATAACGGTGATCTTGATTTCATCGCCCATATTCTTATCCGTTACAGCACCGAAGATGATGTTGGCGTCGGGATCTGCAAGCTGCATAACCAGGTCAACTGCCTCGTTAATCTCGAACAGGCCCATATCAGCACCAGTAAAGTTAATCAAAACTCCCTTAGCGCCATCGATAGAAGTCTCTAAAATCGGGCTCTTAATGGCTGCATTAACTGCCTCGATAGCACGGTTTTCACCACGAGCCTGTCCAATGCCCATGTGTGCCAAGCCAGCGTTCTTCATAATCGACTTTACGTCAGCAAAGTCCACATTAGGCTCACCGGTAATCTGAATCAGGTCTGAAATGCCCTGAACGCCCTGGCGCAACACATCATCAGCCATGGAAAAGGCTTCTAACATACTGGTCTTCTCAGAAGAAATCTGCAATAAACGGTCATTGGGAACAACAACCAAAGTATCAACATTCTCTTGCAAAGCACGAATACCTTCTTCTGCCTGCGCCAGACGCTTTCTGCCTTCAAACTTGAATGGCTTGGTAACAATACCAACCGTTAAAATCCCCATCTCTTTTGCAACAGCAGCAACAATCGGAGCGGAACCGGTACCAGTACCACCACCCATACCAGCAGTTACAAAGACCATGTCGGCGCCCTGTAGAAGTGCACGGATTTCGTCAACGCTTTCTTCCGCAGACTTCTTGCCCACTTCCCAATTACCACCAGATCCCAAACCACGAGTAATCTTCTCGCCGATTTGTACTTTGGTGTTTGCTTTTGAAAGCTGAAGTGCGGAAACATCCGTATTCAAAGCAATAAATTCTACGTATTGTACGCCAGATGCGACCATGCGATTAACGGCATTGCCGCCACCGCCACCGCAACCTACAACCTTGATGACTGCACTAGGATGTTGTTTCATGTTAAAATCCAACATTTTATTCACTCTTCCTCTCGCGTTTGGTTACCCAATCATTTATCATATACCGACGGATGGTTGCAAGGTTTTGGAACAACCGAGTACCAAAAACTACAACCGCCGCCAGATACAAATCTACATCCAACAAATTACCAAAGGCCGTAAACAAAACAGCCATACAAGCGTTGCATAAGAAACCCGATAAAAACACCTGAATGTCAAACATTTTCCGATAGTTTGCAACAAGACCACCGAAAACTGAATCGATCGCTGCAAGGATACCAACTGCCACATAAGGCGTATATTCTGCACTGATATGCAAAGGCAACAAAAACCCCAGCGCAGCACCAACGACAACAGAAATAATCAACAGTATCATTCTGTCTCCTCCTCTGCCGTCAGCATTTGTGCATATTTAAACTGAACCTCACCATCGAAGGCTTCAATCAATAGCTCATCCTTTTTGACAATGGACGTTTTAATACCATAAAGTCCTAAAACATCCACAACACCATTGCGCATACTCAGAGCGTTTTCAAGCGTTGTCGGATCTCCAATCGCACGAATTACATAGGGTTGCGAGTATCGCGCATTGTTTACGCTTAAAGTTGACCCTGCACAACGGATTTCACTGGTAGCGAGCAAGCGTTCACCATTTAAGTCAATAGCCTCTGCTCCAGCGTCGCGAAGCTCATTTATTACGCGCAAAAGATCAATATCATGAATCAGATATGCACCTGCGTTTCCTGCATCGATTTTAGACGTACTGTCTTCTATCGTTACCTCCACACCGGGACCATGCACCTGTGTGAGTCCCCCAAGCATTTCTGCTCGTTCCAAACGCTTGGTTAACACTTTGAGGTAGCCTTCAGTTTCCACGGATTCATTTTCAATCAGCAATAAATCCTCTTGGTATTCCTCTATTTGTGCAGACAAGCTTTCGGCCTTTTGACGTTCCAAAGTCAGTTGTTCTTCCAACCACTCGGTTCGCTCACCAAGAGCAGTTCCGTTGTCCACATTAATTTGAACGCTTTTCAACTGTAGCGCAATTAAAAAGCTGAAAACCAAGCAAACTATTGCGATGACATACTTTACCTTTTTATCATTCTTGAACATTTGCAACAGGCTCCTCTTGTGGCTCTTCTTCGGAAGAAGTCTCGTCTGAGTCATCAGATTCATCGGGCACTTTTATAACCTCTTGCGTTTTAGGGCGAAAAGCAGCTTTCCCCTCAATCGTCAGGTCAATCTCTCCTTCGATTGTCGGGCTCTGTTGTGCCAATGCCGCAAGCATGAAATCCAGCTGATAATCCAAATCACTGTCAATCGGGATAATTGCAAGAACGCGATCCTCAATAGTAACCTCG
>JAGAUM010000004.1 GCA_017620795.1 Clostridia bacterium | reverse complement strand
GTGGACGATAACCTGATTCATGTTTTCAACACGGTTACCTACTAAATAAAGGCAACAAAAAAGCCACTCCAAACGGAGTGGCTTTTTTTGTCGTTTAATTGGCGGAAGTCCAGTTTAAGTTATAGAACAACTGGCAGACCTGTGCACGGGTTAATGTGCCTTGGGGGCTGAAGGTCTTTAATTCGTCCATGCCCGAGGTGATACCGCTGTTATATGCCGCCAGAACATTTTCTTTATAGACATCGGAAATCTCTTCGTAGTCGGGAATGTCTGTTGCGGTCACAGTGCCGCTTACCGTTAAGGTATCCTTCTTTGCCAGATACATGGCGGAAACTGCCGCTTCACGGGGGATAACTGCGTCAAAATTTTCTGCTGTAATGGGACCGCGGTCTTGGATATAGCCTGCGTCCAAACAGGATTCAATGGCGTTAAACGCCCAATAATCGTTTGCCGCACCGGTGGGCAAACCCTTCGCACGTGCTAAGATTTGGCAGAACTGTGCATAGGTCAAAGGACCTTCAGGAGCAAAGAGGTTGTTACCCATACCTGCGACCAAGCCACCCTTTGCCAGAGCCATAACAGCGTCATAGTACCAAGCAGGCTTGTTTACATCGTCAAAGGCAATCTCTAAAGGCTCGCTTGCAGTTGCCGAGGTGGTAAATACGCAGGTAATCTTGTCGATGCCTTCTTTCATGGCAATGGTGTCTAAAATCAACAGATTGTTGTCAATCGTAACACCTTTGGTCGGACCTTCCGTCTGAGTCACTGCGGTGGGGAAGGTAAACTCATACGCTACCGTCATCTGAGCCAACAGCTCATCAATCATCGTTTGTGTTTCGGGGTCGGTCGGTTCTTCAATGGGATCTTCGGTAGCAAGAACCTCTACCGTAACCGTCAATACAAAAGTGCCGTCCTTATTCTGCTCCACAAGGAAGGTAATCTCGTTGTCGTTTCCAGTCTCTTCTGCTTCTTCACTGGAGGTGTTCAGAGCCTCGTTCAGCTCTTGTAGACTGGAAAATGCGGCTTCTTCGACTTCACCGTAATAGGTATGGCCGTTATAGGTAAAAGCAGTCAACCCTTCCGTACTGGCCGTTCCTTCTGCCCCTTCCGCAGAGCCCATCAGCTCCAAGCCTTCTTCGGTATAGCCAACCGATACTTTAATGGTACCCGTTGTATCCTCATTTAAGGCAATCTCCCCTACTACGCCCATGCAACCCGTCAGTAAGGTGCAAAGCAATACGAGTGATAAAGTTAAAGCAACAATTTTCTTCATTCTTTTGCTCCTTCCATAGTAAATTCAGCATTCCGTTCGGACAGCTTTTGCAACTGATAGAACTCGCCGTGTAAATCCATCAATTCTTCATAGCTCCCCTGCTCGATACAAACGCCATCCTTCATGACCACAATCAAGTCAGCATTGCGGATGGTGGACAGGCGGTGGGCAACAATAAAGGTGGTGCGACCCTTCATCAGTTCGTTCATGGCTTTCTGGACTTCATATTCCGAGATGTTGTCCAGTGCTGAGGTGGCTTCGTCCAAAATAATGATGCGAGGGTCACGAATCAAAGCCCGTGCAATGGAGATTCGCTGTTTCTGGCCGCCAGAGAGTTTGTCTCCATGCTCGCCAATTAAAGTGTCCAGCCCATCAGGCAAACGGTCGATAAACTCACGAATGTTAGCGCGATCCACAATTTCCATCAGCTTTTCTTCAGGAACGTCTGCCAAGCCGTACAGAATGTTTTGGCGAATGGTGCCCGTAAACAGAATACTGTTTTGAGGCACGACCGACAAAAAGTGGCGGTAGTCCTGCAGATGAATGGCGCCAATGGGTTTACCGTCGATTTTAACCACGCCTTCGGTGGCTTGCAGAAAACCGATAATCATATTCATGATAGTGGTTTTGCCCGACCCCGATGCGCCTACGAAAGCAACACACTGACCAGGATTGACATCCAGATTCAAGTGGCTGACCACGTCTTGACGGGTGTTGGGGTAATGATAGGAAACATCTTCAAACTGTACCGAGCCGTGGACATAGCGCAGACGGATTTTGTCGCGGTTGTCCTCAATCTCGTCCGAAAGCATGATTTCGGACAAGGAATGCAGAGCTTCCATACCTGTATTTAACATGGGGAAGATGTTAATCAGCATCTGGGCTTGACCCGAGATGGCGCTGAAGTAGCTTTGGTAAAGGACAATGTCACCTACCTCGATGTGTCCGAAATAGGCAAGTATACCTGTAAAAATCAGGCAAGAGGTACTGAGCAGAGTACCAATGACCCAGTTCCAGGAGCCGAATTTTGCCACCGTTTCGTCCATCTGTAAACCGCTGGATGCCACATGGCGGATGTTGGAGCTTAAACGGTCGATTTCCGTTTCTTCCAAGCCGTGGGCTTTGGTAACGGGAATCATGGTAAGCATGTCGGTGATGCGTGCAGAAAGCTGTTCGTTTTGGGTACGATACTGCCGATTTTCCTTCCGCATCCGACCGCGGAAAAAGTTAATCAATAACAGATTCACGGGGATGACTACCAGATAAAAAAGCATAATCACCCAGCTTTTAGAAAGGGTGATAAAGATGGTCACAATCAAGCTAATGACCGTGGTCAGGACATGCTCGAAAACCTGACGGTTCAAGCCTTCTACCGCTTCCACGTCACGCAAAAACTTGGATTGCAGACGACCTGTTTCAATATCTTTATGATAAGTAATAGACAGCTGCTGCAGTTTACGGATCAGGGAGTTACGGATGCCAGCGCTAATATGGCGCAGGGCACGATTGTTATGCATGGCGTACTTTACATGGCTCCAAACATTCTGCAGAACCAGAACCAAAGCCAAGCCGCCTAAGATAGCAAAGTCCCATACAGAAGAACCCTCGGGATTTGCCGCAAGGTTAATCACTTCGGCAGTGATTAAGGGCATAATCCAGACCGGCGCGTTCTTTAACAGGAAATAAAACTGTGCGATGAGAAAGTGCTTCTTATGCTCCGAAAAAAAACTGAAAAGAATCTTTAAGGAGACGTTCTTCTCCCGACGGTTCTTTTCAAAAAGTCCGTCATAATCGGGCAGTTCGGGCATGCGGAGTTCATCGGATGTGGTTTCTTTTTTCATGTAAATCCCTCCCATCGACTTCAATATATCACATTTGAATGAAAAGTCAACTGTTTTTGACGAAAAAAAGTCGCTTTTTTAAAGCGACTTTTCTGTTGTAAACTTCCGCCATAAAAAGGCGGCAGGGATACACAATAAAACAGCGGCAGAGCAGGTCACAAAGAGGATGGTGGTGACGCTCCCCCAGCCGAAACGGTCGGCTATCAGACCAAACCCTCCGTTTGCCAGAACAATGCCGAAACTCGCCATGGCGTTTAACAGACCGCTGACAGTAGCACTGTATCCGTAACGCTCAAAGGCAGAAGAAATCCGCACGTTGACATTGCCGATGGAATAAAGGATGGTGGTGGCAATCACAATAGACAGAATAATCGCCCATTGCGGAGCCTTGCCAATCATCAGGACCACGGCGTACATAGGCAAACACAGTGCCATGAAAACGCCCTTGATTTTGACTTCGTTTTTCATGCGGTGAAAGAGCATGACCAGTAAGAAGGTACCAATTAAGTTGGCAAGGTAGATGACCATAGTCTGCATATTCGCCCAAGTAGGCGTGATGCCGTAGCTTTCAACCATCATGGTC
>JAGAUM010000034.1 GCA_017620795.1 Clostridia bacterium | reverse complement strand
TGGTCCGAAAGCTGACGGTGAGTGGTGGAAGCAGGATGCAGGACGCAGGTGCGCGCATCAGCAACGTGGACAACGATCTTGGCAAGCTTTAAATTGTTCATCAGCTTCATGGCCGCATCGCGACCGCCCTTGACGCCAAAGGAGATGACGCCACAGCCGTCGTCTTTCAAGTATTTCTTGCCCAATTCATACTGAGGATGGCTCTTTAAGGACGGATGGCAAACCCAAGCTACCTTTTCCTCTGCGTCCAAGAATGCCGCAACTTTCTGGGCGTTTTCGCAGTGTTGCTTCATCCGCAGGGGCAGGGTTTCCAGACCCAGATTCAATAAGAATGCATTAAAGGGCGAGGGCGACGATGCCAAATCGCGCATCAGCTGAACACGGGCTTTGGTGATGTATGCCGCTTCCCCAAAGTCACGGACATAGCTGACGCCATGGTAGGACTCGTCCGGCTCGTTTAAATCGGGGAACTTTTCAGGCGACCAGACAAACTTGCCCGAATCGATAATGACACCGCCCAAAGAAACGCCATGACCGTCCATGTACTTGGAGGTGGAGTGGATCACGATATCCGCGCCATGCTCGAAAGGACGGCAGTTTACTGCAGTGGGGAAGGTGTTGTCGATAATCAGCGGAACACCGTGGGCATGGGCAACACGGGAAAAGAGTTCCAAGTCTACCACTGCCAACGAGGGGTTTGAAAGGCTTTCGGCAAAGACCAGCTTGGTATTCTCACGGAATGCGGCGTTTAAGGTTTCTTCGTCCGCATCGGGAGGAATAAAGGTGGTCTCAATCCCGAACTTTCTTAAGGTGACGTCAAAGAGGTTTAAAGTACCGCCATAAATAGCAGAGGAAGAAATCACATGGTCCCCTGCACGGCAGATGTTCATGACCGAAATCAGGCTGGCAGCCTGACCGCCCGAAGTACACAGAGCACCCACACCGCCTTCCAATGCGGCAATCTTCTTCTCCACCGCATCAACGGTGGGGTTGGAGATACGGGTGTACATATGTCCCGGTGCTTCTAAGTCAAACAGTTTGCCCAAATGCTCGGCACTGTCATATTTGTAAGTGGTACTCTGGAAGATAGGGAGCATCCGTGGCTCGCCATTCTTCGGCTCATACCCTTCTTGGATACATTTGGTTTCAATTCTCATTTTATACACCTCCGAATTACTATGGGTTTATTTTACCACAAAACCTTTTTCTTGTAAAGAAAAAAAGAGACAGAACCCCCATTTGGAGCCCCGTCCGTTTTCCTGTAAAAAGGTCTGTTTTTGTACAAACTTTTAATAGACACAATAAACCAAGCTATCGGTCTCCCAATAACTTGGTTTTTAAACGATATGTACAGTTCAGTCGGAAGAATTAGCTCAATGCAGTCTCGGTGATGATAACATCTTCACCGTCAGCACCTTCGAATTTGCAGGTTAAGCTATCATAGCAAGTTAACAAAACAGCTTCTTCGGGGCTACCGTGAACAACAGTCAGCACTTCCGGAGTTTCCCATACCTTTTTCATTCCTATTACCTCCCAAACATACATAAACAATTAAATGCGATAATTCAGTAGCTTTATTATACCACCATCTTTTTCAAAATGCAAGTAAAAACACGAATTTTTTTTAATAAATTTTTGCACTCCGTCGACGGTGGCGTTCCAGCCCTTGGTATCAGCGAGTCCGCGGGCAACATGGGACAGCGTTTCATACAAAGCCACCCGCTCAGGCAAGGGTTCCAGTCGCCCCTTTTCAGCTTTTTTCAAGAAATACAACCCATCCACCTTGCGGGTGAGGTTATGGATGCGGTCCTCGTTATAATGAATCCAGGATCCGCAGACCTGATACCCCCCATCCTTCGCAGGCAGGATAATATTGCGATCCTCGCCAATGACCACTGCATCTTTACCGAAGTGGTTAGTAGCAGTGCTCTTGCCCGAGCCCGAGTGGCCTACCATGACAATGGCATGGTCTCCACGGTCTACGGCAGAAGAGTGTAAGATGAATCCGCCCTTTTGCTGAATCAGGGGCAAAAAGAGCAGATGATCCGAGGTGCGCATCAAAAGCCCGGGAGCATTTTTCTGCCGCCACAACTTCTCGTTATAATGGAAACAGTGAAGCTCATGAGCGTTTTCGGATACTACCATATAAAACTCCACCGTGTCGGTTGCCAGATTGGTCCATACATAGTGGCGCATTCCCTCTGTTTCAAAGACCCGCCAAGGGGACTTGTCATATAAAAGCTTTTCGGGCAGGTGGATTTCGGGCAGGGTAAAATGATGGTAAACCGCTACCTGCTCCTCAAACGGTTCTGCCACGCGGAATTTCTCCATCTTGTGAGCGAAGGTGTCCTCTTCCGCAGGAAGCTCCGAATAGACCGAGAAGCAAAAGCCTGCAGCGGCAAAGATGCCGACACAAGGGATGTCACGAAAAGGTTCAAACTCCATCAGGCTTCTCCTTTCATCAACGCATCGTAACGTTTTTCCGCCACGCGGCAGACCTCGGGCATAAAAGCATCCGCCTGACCGCAAGCCAATAGTGCGCGACCGGGGCACCAGTTGCACAAGGGCAAGGCACGACAGGTCTTACACTTTTCAAACTTGGGATTTTCATTGGGCAGGGACAGAATCCGTTCACGGAAACTGCCCATGGCTTCTTCAATGGTACCATTTTTCAGGTCATATAAAAACTGCGGTGCGCTTAGCATGACGCACAGGCGCAAGCGTCCGTATGCGTCCACCGTAATGCTTTCCGAGCCTGCACGGCATCGGAATAAGGGTTGCTTGCCCGTTTCGGGGTCGATAAAAATCTTTCGTTTCGGGTCAGAGCAGGCCTCTTTTAGTTTTTCAATCCGTTCGGGGCGCAGACCCTCCAAGTCCAGCACCTGACGATCGGTCAACCGTTCCTCGCAAATCAGGCGGTTGCGTTCTTCGTCAAAGTCCATCCGCTGATGAAGCGCCGTGTCAAAGCGGAAGGGTTCACGGGTGCGGGTGCTACAATACTCGTAAATAGCATCCGCCTCATGCTGGTTGGAACGGATTAAAGGGGTCTTTAAGCAGGTGTAAATCCCTGCCTGAAGCAACCGTTCAATCCCCTCCTTCATCTTGGCGCAGTAGCCCTTCTTGCCTGTAACGGCAACGTAGGTCTCCTCGGTCACACCATAGACCGAGACCTCTACCTTATAGGGCGGATACTTCTTTAAAAACGCCACCGCCTCTTCGGTCAATAGGGTACCGTTGGTAAAGAGGGTGATTAAAAAGCCCTTCTTTTTGAACATGAGATACAGGTCAAAGAAGTCGGGACGAAGCATGGGTTCACCGCCGGAAATCAGACACCAAAGCACCCCTGCTTCTTTTGCCATGTCGGCAATCCGTTCCCATTCGGCAAAGGTCAGTTCTTTTGCCATGGCCTCCCGATCCCCTGCCGGAAGGTTGATATAGCAATGACGGCAATCGTTATTACAACGGGCCGTTAATTCCACACTCAAAGAAAGCGGCGTTTTCTGCGCCGCTTTCGTTCGTACAAATTGTAAGGATGTAGGGGTAAAACGCTCACTCATCCAAATCCCTCATTATAAAACCAGTTTTTTCTCCAGTAAGGACTCCGCAAAAGCCAAAGTCTCTTGCAACGCCTGTTCGCGAGTAACCTCGTACTCGGCACAAAGGGCGTCCGCAATCTCGCCAACGGTACGGGTGCCGTCAATCAGTTTCCAGATATCAGCGCCCTGGTTGTTAAAGGAGTAAAGATTGGCATCCGCGTCACCGACGCCTGCCATAATGGGAATCAATA
>JAGAUM010000033.1 GCA_017620795.1 Clostridia bacterium | reverse complement strand
GGATATTGACCGCGCGGTCAGCCGTTTCCTAACCTATATCTTCGGCTATAACAAGGCGGAAATCACTTACAGCCGTGACGAACAGCACGCCGCCGCCCGTGAAATTGCCGCCGCAGGTTGTGTCCTGTTGAAAAACGAAGACGAAACCTTGCCCATTACCAAAGAAAAGTATAAAAAGATTGCCGTCGTGGGTGAGTATGCGGTGTCTCCCTACATGCAGGGGCAGGGTAGTGCGGAAGTCTATCCCAAACCTGAATATATCGACTCTCCGTTAGAAGAACTGAAAAAAGCTTTTGACGGTGAGATTGAGTTCAAGTACGTTGAAATGTACAAAAAGAGTGCCGTTCCTGACACCATGCAATGGATTAAGTCTGGCGAGTTAAGCGAGTTTACTAACGATTGTGACCTGATTCTTTTCTTCGTTGGTGACTTGACGGGGATGGATACTGAGAACTTCGACCGTCCCTCGGCAGAGTTTTCCAACTATCAGAAAATGTTTGTTTCCAGTATGCTAAGTGAGGGCAAAAAAGTGGTTGTTATCAACCAGTCGGGCGGTCCCATGATCTTTAACGGTGTCTTTGACAAGACCATGAATGACGCTCACGCTATCATCCAGATGTGGTTGGCAGGTGAAGCAGGAGGTGGTGCCATTGCCGATATCCTTTGCGGCAAAGTGAACCCCTCGGGTAAACTGTCCGAGACCTTCCCCAAACGCATCCGTACCGACTTGAACTTCCCCGGCGAGAACTACATTCTGACCTATAACGAAAAAGAGGAAGTCGGCTACCGTTACTATGACCGTCATACTGACGAGATTGCTTATCCCTTTGGTTTCGGTCTTTCTTATACCACCTTCGGGTATGACAACCTGACCGTCACCCGTGAAGGAGAAAATTATCTTGTTTCTCTGGACGTTACCAACACGGGTAAAGTGGACGGCGCAGAAGCGGTTCAGACTTATGTAACCGACCCTGTTTCCAGTGTCAAGCGTCCCGAAAAGGAACTGCGTGCCTTTACCAAGGTCTTCTTAAAAGCAGGGGAGACCAAGCGTGTAACCATGACGGTGCCCGTTTACGAACTGGGGTATTACAATGTCCTTCTTCGTGACTTCGTGACCGAGCCGGGCGAGTATATCTTCAAAGTAGGCGCTTCCTCTCAGGACATCCGCCTGACCCAATCGGTTACCTATTCCGACCCTGCGCCCTACAGCACCGTCGCAACAGGCGAGTGTACCTTAGGTTAATGAAAAAACTGCCGTTTTTACGGCAGTTTTTTTGGTTTCGCCTTGCATTTAAAAAAGGGGTGTGATAAACTGAAACAGGAGATGGTAACAATGACTAAAAAGCATGAGCTGGATATGACCAAAGGCTCCATATCCAAAAGCATTATCCGCTTTTCAATTCCGTTGATTTTCAGCAGTTTATTACAGCTGCTTTATAATGCCGCCGACCTGATTGTGGTTTCCCGCTTTGCAGGAAGCAGTGCCATGGGCTCTGTCGGTGCAACCACTTCTTTAAATGCGTTGTTGGTAAACCTTTGCATGGGCATGTCCATCGGCGCCGCAGTTCTGGTTTCCCGTCACTTTGGCGCTCACAACCGTGAAGGCCTCCGCCGATCGGTTCATACCGCCATGCTCTTAAGTGCTATTATGGGTATTTGTGCCGCTGTTTTGGGCCTCTTGCTGGCGCGCCCTGTTCTGGAACTGATGGGCACTCCCGAGGAAGTCATTGACGGTTCGGTTACCTATATTTCAATCATTTGGGCAGCATTGCCTGCCACCATGGTCTATAACTACGGTGCGGCAATCCTGCGCGCCGTCGGGGATACCAAGCGCCCCATATACATTCTTGCCATGACAGGCATTGTAAATGTAATTCTAAACTTGGTTTTAGTAATTGTTTTTCATCTGGATGTGGCAGGTGTTGCCATTTCCACGGCATTTGCCAATCTCCTGTCCGCTATGGCGGTGGTATACGCTTTGATGCACTCTAACGGAGACTACCGCTTGGATTTAAAACAGCTTCGCCTTTACCGCGAAGAACTGAAAGAAATCATTCGCGTTGGCGCCCCTGCAGGAATCCAATCTTCGCTGTTTTCCTTGTCCAACTCGGTGGTCTTGTCTGCAGTCAACGGGTTTGGTGCAGATACCTTGACGGGCTATGCCGCTGCGTCCAATATCGAAGGCTTTGTTTATGTCGGCATGGACGCCTTCCATCAGGCTACCTTGACGGCAGTAAGTCAGAACTATGGTGCTAAAAACGCCAAACGCATCAACCGCATCG
>JAGAUM010000032.1 GCA_017620795.1 Clostridia bacterium | reverse complement strand
CCGCTTCCAACCCCTTTTTGTGGGAGGAGGAAGGGTTGCCATAATCGTTTGACATGGCAGTGCATACGGCGGCGATAACCGCATCGTAGGCGCAGGTGGTGGCGCTGTTATCAAAATAAATCTCGTTCATAAAAAACCTCGTATAGTTTTTGGTGCTTGGGGTCATAATAGGGTTGAGAGTGAGATTCCTTTCAAACGGAGAAACACTCCGCGTAGATGCTTATTTTGAGGCTGTGACACCCCTCAAAGTAGGCATCTTCTTTTTAAAAATACTTTTCAACGAAAGGCACGTTCTCCACCGTGACCGTTTTCCCGTTTAAGTGGTTTAAGACCCCTGCGTCGGTTTTAAAGGCAAAGGTCAGCTGATAGGAATAAAGGGCTTGGGTGGTCATCCCATGCTTTAAGTTTACTTGGTTGATGCCATACTTCCCGTCCCCCAATAGCGGATGCCCCAAATCCGCAAAGGTTGCGCGAATCTGATGGGTGCGTCCGGTCAAAAGCTCCACTTCCAATAAGGAAAGTCCGTCTTTATACTCCAGTACCCGATAGCGGGTCACCGCTTCCTTGGCTCCTGCATGGGGTTTTTGGTAGACGGTGACCATATTCTTTTTCTCGTCCTTTAAGAGATAGTTGATAATCTCTCCCGACGGCTTTTCTAATTTGCCCAGTACCACGCAAAGGTACTTTTTCTTCAGCTCATGGTTCTTGATTTTATCGTTTAAAATCCGCAGGGCTTCTGCCGTCTTGGCGGCAATGACAATGCCACCCGTGTTGCGGTCAATCCGATTACATAAAGCAGGGGCGAATCCGTTTTCGTCCTTCGGGTTCCACTCCCCTTTTTTGTAGAGGTAGGACTGGACATGGGCAATCAGCGTGTGAATCCACTCTTTATCATCACTGTGGGACAAGAGCCCGATAGGCTTGTCCGCCAGAAGGATATGCTCGTCCTCATACAAGACATTGACGGCGCCCGAAACCTTTAAAAAGGCTTCCTCCTCTACCACGTTCTCAAAGAACTCATCGGAAATATAAAGCTCCAAAAAGTCCCCTTCGGACAGACGATACGCGCCGTCGGTAATCCGTTTTCCGTTGACTTTGAAGCGTTTTTTGCGAAAGGACTTATAAAGCAGGGACGAGGGCAGATTCCCCGTCACCCGCAGTATAAACTGGTCCAGGCGTTTTCCTGCGTCGTTTTTACCGACGGTAAAGGTCTTCATCAGCCGTTCTGCTTTGCCCAGGAATCCTTTAAGGAAACGGTGCGGTTAAAGATCAGCTTGTCCTCGGTACTGTCGGGGTCTACGCAGAAATAGCCGTGGCGCAGGAACTGGAAGGTGTCCCCTGCCTTGGCATTCGCCAGTGCGCCTTCCAACTTACAGTCGGACAGAATCTGCAAGGAATCGGGGTTTAAGTTCTCTTTAAAATCTCCCGACTCGGTCTCGGCAGAAGGGTTGGTGACCGAGAAGAGGCGGTCATACAAACGAACCTCTACGCTCTTGGCAGAGTCGCACTCAACCCAGTGTAAGGTGCCCTTGACCTTCCGTCCGTCGGGGGCGTTGCCGCCACGGCTTTCGGGGTCATAGGTACAGTGAACGGCAACGATGTTGCCATTATCGTCTTTTTCTACCGACTGGCAGGTGACCAAATAGGCACCGCGCAGACGGACTTCCCGACCGGGAGACAGACGGTAGTACTTGGCAGGGGGTTCTTCCATGAAATCCTCCTGCTCAATATACACGCACTTGCCGAATGTGGTGGCACGCTTGCCTGCTTCGGGGTGGTTGGGGTTGATGTCTACTTCTACCTGCTCGGTCATGCCATCGGGGTAGTTGTCAATGATTAACTTCAAGGGATTTAAGACTGCCATGGCGCGGTCTGCGTTCTCGTTTAAGTTCTCGCGGACACAATGCTCCAACAGTGCAAAGTCTACTACCGAGTTGCCCTTGGCAACACCGATACGCTCACAGAAGTCGCGGATGGCTTCAGGCGGGAACCCACGGCGACGCATGCCACAGAGGGTAGACATTCTGGGGTCGTCCCAACCGTTGACAATCTTCTCAGTCACCAGATTCAGGCACTTTCTCTTACTGGTTAAGGTGTAGTTTAAGTTGAGGCGCGCAAACTCAATCTGACGGGACGGCTCTTCGATGTCGCAAGCCTTAATGAACCAGTCGTATAAGGGTCTGTGGTCCTCAAACTCCAAAGAACAAAGGGAATGGGTTACATGCTCTGCACAGTCGGATAAGGGATGGGCAAAATCATACATGGGATAGACGCACCAACGGTCGCCCGTGCGATGGTGAGTAGCGTGCAGAATCCGATAGACCACGGGGTCGCGCATGTTTAAGTTGGGGGACGCCATGTCAATCTTGGCGCGCAAGACCTTCTCACCGTTTTCAAACTCCCCTGCGGTCATGCGACGGAAGAGCTCATGGTTTTCTTCGATACTGCGGTTGCGATAGGGGCTTTCTTTGCCCGGCTCGGTTAAAGTGCCGCGGTACTCACGGATTTCCTCGGCAGTTAAATCGTCTACATAGGCAAGGCCCTTGTCGATAAGCTTTAAGGCACACTCGTACAAGAACTCGAAGTAGTCGGAGGCGTAGTACACATTCGCCCACTCAAAGCCTAACCAGCGGATGTCCTCCATGATGGAGTCTACATACTCCACATCCTCCTTGGTGGGGTTGGTATCATCCAAACGGAGGTTACAGATACCGTTGTACTTTTCCGCCGTACCGAAGTCGATGCAGATGGCTTTGGCATGGCCGATGTGCAGATACCCGTTAGGTTCGGGCGGAAAACGGGTCTGGACACGGTTATAGACCCCGTCTTCTAAATCCTTGTTGATAAATTCGTGAATAAAGTTTACCGATGTGTTTTCCATTATTTCAACTCCTCTGCAGCACGGGTTAAGCGTGCTACGACTTCGTCGCGCCCTAAGGTGCGTAATACTTCATACATATCCGGGGTGTTCTTCCGTCCCGTGGTCGCCATGCGAATGAGACCGCTGACGTCGCCTACGTGACCCAAGAAGGCTTCGGGGTTCTGCTTGTACGCCTTAACGTCGGGAGAGAACCCATTAGGCTCACATAGACTGCGGATTTTCTCAAACCACGCATCCTTGTCGTCCGAATCGTCATAGATTGCGGCATAGCCCTTTAAGATG
>JAGAUM010000031.1 GCA_017620795.1 Clostridia bacterium | reverse complement strand
CGTGTGCTCTTCCGATCTCGTCTGAGCGGCGCCGCTACTTGGATATGCTGATTTCGCGATTGCGACCGAAATATTTTCTGCATTTACAACGCTACAATAAGTTATTAGAGCAGCGAAACAGACTGTTAAAAGAACCCCATCCCGATACTGTACTGTTGGAAGTATGGGACGAAAAAATGGCAGAGGATGCGGCGGCAATCTTGCATTTCCGTGCAGAGTTCGTAAAAAAACTTCTGCCTCTTTGTGAAGAATTGCATCGGGAAATCAGTTTGGAAAAAGAAACGCTGAATCTTCGTTACCACACCTTTTGCGAGAAAGCGGACAAGGCGGCCGTGATTGCCGCATTGGAACGCGCCCGAGAAAAGGATTTACAATATAAAATGACAACCGTCGGTCCCCATCGCGATGATTTGTTGGTGTCCATCAACAATCGGGAGGTCAAGCTCTTTGCCTCACAAGGCCAGCAACGTACTGCGGCCTTGTCCATGAAACTTGCCGAAGCCGCCTGCATTGAACAGGAGACGGGAGAACAACCGGTGTTATTATTAGACGACGTGCTTTCCGAACTGGACGAAGCCCGTCAGGAATTTGTGGTAAACAAGCTTTATCGTGGTCAGGTGTTGCTTGCTTGTACCGAGTTGCCACGGCAGTTTGCAGACAATTGCAACCTGTTGCATATAGAGCAGGGGAGGCTGATTTAATGTTTTTACATCTTGGCAATGACATCGTTATCAGAAAAGCGGACATTATCGGAATTTTCGATATGGAAAACACCACAACTTCCAAGCAAAGCCGCAACTTTCTGGCAATGGCTAAAAAAAACGGAGAAGTCATAAACGTTTCGTACGAACTGCCTAAAACCTTCGTGGTTTGTCAGGACGGGGAACGGACGGTGGTTTACATTTCACCGATTTCTTCAGCAACACTCTTAAAACGTTCAAAAACACTTTCATTATAGGAGGAACATATGGATATCAAGGTAAATTCGGAATATACCGAAGCCCAGATCCAGGTACTGGAAGGGTTAGAGGCGGTTAGAAAACGCCCCGGTATGTATATTGGTAGCACAGCACAACAAGGCTTGCATCACTTAATCTATGAGATTGTAGATAATAGTATCGACGAAGCACTGGCTGGCTACTGTACCCATATCTTTGTCACTTTTAATGCTGACGGCTCGGTCACGGTAGAAGATAACGGCCGTGGTATTCCTGTTGGTATTCACCACGCTTACGGAATCCCTGCTGTTGAAATGGTGTTTACCATGCTTCATGCCGGTGGTAAATTTGGCGAAGGCGGCTACAAAGTTTCTGGCGGTCTGCATGGTGTTGGTGCATCGGTTGTTAATGCCTTGTCCGAATGGCTGGAGGTTCGTGTCTTTATTGACGGGGAGGAACACTTCCAACGCTATGAGCGTGGTAATGTTGTAAAGCCCTTGTCCGTTGTGGGCAAAACCGAAAAGCGCGGTACACAGGTTACCTTCATGCCCGATGCTGAAATTTTTGAAACTACCAACTTCTCCTATGATGTCATTTTAACCCGTTTGCGTGAACAAGCTTTCTTAAACGGAGGCGTAACCATCGTTCTGACCGATAATCGCGCTCATGAAGACGAGGATGCCCCAAAAGGTGAAACGTTAGTCTATGAAGGCGGCATCAAGTCCTTTGTTGAGTACCTGAACAAGAGCAAAAACCCTTTGCATTCGGATGTCATTTATGTGGATGGCACTAAGGACACCTCTTATGTGGAAATCGCCATGCAATACAATGACGCGTTCCAGGAAAACCTTATCAGCTTTGCTAACAACATTAAGACCACCGAAGGCGGTACCCACGAGACAGGCTTTAAGACCGCTTTGACCCGTGTCTTTAACGAATATGCAAAGAAGTACAAAATCATTAAGGACAATGACAAGCCCTTATCGGGCGAGGATGTCCGTGAAGGTCTTTCTTGTATCATTAGCGTCAAGATTACCGAAGCGCAGTTTGAAGGACAGACCAAAACCAAGCTGGGAAACAGTGATGTTCAAGGTCTGGTCAGCGGTTGTATCACCGAAAAACTCAGCGCATTCTTAGAAGAAAACCCTGTAACGGCAAAAACCATTTTGGAAAAATCCTTGCTGGCATCCCGCGCCCGTGAAGCGGCACGCAAAGCTCGTGAGCAAACCCGCAGAAAATCCGCTTTGGATAACCTGCGCCTGCCCGGTAAATTGGCAGACTGCCGTTGTAACGACCCTGCACTGTCTGAAATCTTCATCGTCGAGGGTGATTCGGCAGGCGGTTCGGCAAAGGGCGGACGCGACAGTGAGTTCCAAGCCGTTCTTTCTATGTGGGGTAAGATGTTAAACGTTGAAAAAGCCCGTCTGGACAAGGTTTACGGAAACGATAAACTGATGCCTTTAGTCAGCTCTTTTGGTTGCGGTCTGGGCGAAGACTTTGATATTTCCAAGCTCCGCTACGGAAAAATCATCTTGATGGCGGATGCCGACGTTGACGGCGCCCACATCCGTACCTTGCTGATGACCTTTTTCTTCCGTTTCATGCGTCCCTTGATTGAAAACGGAAACGTTTATCTGGCTCAGCCGCCGTTGTATCGCATCCAAAAGGGTAAGCAACGCGCTTATGCATATTCTGATGAACAGCGTGACCAGATTTTAGACGAAATGGGCCGTGACGGCAAGATTGATATCCAGCGCTATAAGGGTCTTGGTGAGATGGACGCAGAACAGCTCTGGGAAACCACCATGAACCCCGAAACCAGAACTTTGCTGAAGGTTGAATTAGAAGATGCCATCAAGGCAGACGAAACCTTTACCATCCTGATGGGTGAAGAGGTTGAGCCTCGCCGAGAGTTCATCGAAAAGAACGCAAAATACGTTGTTAATCTGGACGTTTAAGAGAGGAGAGACGGATTATGTACGAGGATCAGAATATTATCCCGGTTGATATTGACCGGGAAATGCGAAAATCTTATATCGACTACGCCATGAGCGTTATCGTCAGCCGTGCCCTGCCGGACGTCCGTGACGGCTTAAAACCCGTTCACAGAAGAATTCTTTATACCATGTTTGACGCAGGCCTGACCCATGACAAGCCCTATCGTAAGTGTGCAACTACTGTCGGTGACGTGCTGGGTCATTACCATCCCCACGGTGACGCTTCCGTTTATGATGCGTTGGTCCGTTTGGCGCAGGACTTCTCCTTGCGCTACCCGTTGGTAGACGGTCATGGTAACTTCGGTTCTATTGACGGTGACCCGCCTGCAGCTTACCGTTACACTGAAGCAAGAATGGGTAAGCTGGCGGACGAGATGCTGACCGATATCCGCAAGGACACGGTTGATTTCATCCCCAACTTCGACGAGCAGACCACCGAACCGACGGTGCTGCCTTCCCGTTTCCCCAATATGCTGGTCAACGGTTCTACGGGTATCGCAGTTGGTATGGCAACGAACATGCCTCCCCACAACCTGCGTGAGACCATTGCCGCTATCTGTGCAACCATCGACAATCCCGAAATTACCATCGAAGAACTGATGGAAATTCTGCCGGGTCCCGACTTCCCCACCGGTGCTTATATTATGGGTACCAAGGGTATCCGCGACGCATATACCACCGGCCGCGGTAAGATTATCATGCGCGCCCGTGCTGAAATCGTGGACAAGGGCAACCATCAGCAGATTGTCATTACCGAAATTCCTTACGGTGTCAACAAAGCCCGCATGATTGAAAAAATGGCAGAGCTTTACCGTGACAAGAAGCTGGAAGGCATTGCTGCCTTGCGTGACGAGTCCAACCGTGAAGGTATCCGCGTGGTTATTGACGTAAAGCGTGACGCCAATGCAGAAGTACTTTTGAACCATCTTTACAAGTACACCCAGCTTCAAGAGACCTTTGGCGTTATTATGCTGGCATTGGTAGACGGTCAGCCGAAGGTATTGAACCTCCGTCAGCTGATTGATGAGTATGTCACCTTCCAGAAATCGGTTATTATCCGTCGCACTCGCTTTGACCTTAAGAAGGCAGAAGCCAGAATGCACATTTTGGAGGGCTTGTTAAAAGCGTTGGATCATATCGACGCGGTCATTAAGACCATCCGTGAAAGTTATGACGATGCCAAAGCCAACTTGATGGAGCGTTTCGACCTGTCCGAATTACAGGCACAGGCGATTTTGGATATGCGTCTGGCACGGTTGTCTGGCTTGGAGCGTGAAAAGCTGGAAGGGGAGTATGCCGAGTTAGAGGCAAACATCCGTCGTTATCATGAGATTCTTGCCAACGAGCAGTTGGTACTGGATATCATCAAAGAAGACTTGAACGAAATCGGCAACCGCTTTGGCGACAAGCGTCGCACCGAGTTAAAGCCCTTGATGGATGAAATCGACATTGAGGACTTAATCGAGGAAGAGGACGTTGCCATTACCCTGACCCATTTTGGCTATGCCAAGCGCCTGCCTGCAGAGACCTATCGTTCTCAGCACCGTGGAGGCAAGGGCATCTCGGGTCTGTCTACCCGTGAAGAGGACTTTGTCAAGCACCTCTTTGTTTGCTCCAGCCATAGCTATATCCTGTTCTTTACCACAAAGGGCAAGATGTTCCGCTTAAAGGCTTATGAGATTCCTGAAGCGGGCAGAACTGCCAAGGGTCAGGCAATTGTAAACCTCTTAAGTTTGGATGCAGACGAAAAGATTAGCGCAATGATTCCGCTGAATGACTTTGAAGAGGACAAGTACTTGATGATGACCACCCGCATGGGTACCATCAAAAAGACTCACTTATCCGAGTACAAGAACGGTCGCAAGATGGGCTTAAATGCCATTCGTCTGGACGAGGAGGATGAGTTGATTGACGTCAGCCTTACTGACGGCACCCAAGACTTGATTATCGTTACCCATAACGGTATGGCCATCCGCTTCTCCGAAGCTGATGCTCGCCCCATGGGTCGTGTCACTCACGGTGTTCGTGGTATTCGTCTCCGTGGCGACGACTATGTTGTCGGCGTCAGCCATACTGCGGAAAACGCTACCATCATGGTTGTAACCGAAAACGGCTTCGGCAAGAAAACCGCGTTTGAGGATTACCGTCAGCAAAGCCGTGGTGGTGTGGGCGTAACCACTTACCGCATCAACGAAAAGACGGGCAAGGTCATTGGCACCATCACCGTTACTGACGCAGACGATTTGATGATGATTGCATCGGATGGCACCATCCTGCGTCTGAAAACATCCGAAGTTAATACCATCGGTCGTGTGACCAGTGGTGTACGCCTGATGCGTCTGTCGGATGAGCTTAAGGTGGTTAGCATTACGACGGCGCTAACCGAGACCGAAGAAAATGACAATGAAGGAACCAACGAAGAAACCAGCAACTAAGGGAGGCTTCCATGCAAGAGTACCAGAAGCACTTTTCAGTGGAGGAGTTTGACAAACTAAAGAAAGAGTTCGGCCCTGACGCCATCATTCGCAAAGTTGAGCTTCATGTATCAAAGAAATTCTTTTCGGACTTCGCCCAACGGATTTCAACTGACCGTCGGGCGGAGGTCTCCTTTGCTGTGCAACGAAAAAATGGAAAGTGGATTACTGTTCAGGGCGAGAATTATCCCAAAGACACCTTCCGCATCCCAACAGGGGGCGTGGCATTTGGCGAAGCGGTAAAAACAGCGCTTTTCCGCGAGGTGGCAGAGGAATTGGGACTAAAGACGGAAATCGTCAAGTTTTTAGGGTGTATCGAATACACTATAATGTGCGAAGGCGCTCGCTTGCTTTTTTATTCTTTCGGGTTTTGGTTGCGCGAATTGGAAGGCGAACTGCTGGCCGATGCGACCGAGAAAGAGATTGCTGCCGTTTCCGAGCTGAATCGGGACGAATTGGTTGAGAAAATCAATATTTTGCGCAAAACAGAGCAAGACTGGAGCGATTGGTGTCGCTTTCGGATGGAAAGTACATCCATGATTTTATCCTTCGTATAAGAGGTGAGACCCATGAACAAAAAACTATTATGGGGCGGAATCGCAACGGTTACGGGCATCTTGATTGCAGGTGCCCTTTTGCCGGCGATTCTGTCTTTTGTTTGTAAGACCGAAAAAACCGTTCTGGTTCATGACCAAAAATTCGTTTTTCAGGACCAAGAACAGATGAAGTCCGAGCTTTCTTCACTGGCGGTGGATTTGTTCGACCGTCAGGTGACTGTAACCTATGGGGACAACAATATTGTCTTGAGTGGTGAAGAAATCGGTGCAGGCTATGACTGTGAAACCACCGCCCAAGAGATTGAGGAAGCTTTAAAAGCCCGTAATTTCTGGGAGCGGTTCTATTCCTGCTACCTTCCAAAGCCCCGGTTTGACCTTGCTATGGTGCTGGACACCAAGCAGGCACTAGAAAAGCTCTGGGCCTTGGGCTATCGCGAGGGGAATGAAGCTGCGTACCCTTCTTATGTGGTTGAAGGAGAGCAACTGCTGATTACGGCAGGCAGTGGCAAAAACGTAGTGGATGAGCCGAAAGCATTGAAAGACCTTTTGATTGAACTGGAAGCCCAAACAGGAAAAGCCGTTTCTTTATCTGTAGTTGAGCAAGCGACGGCACAACTGGGCATTCCCCAGATTCTAGAGCTGGTTACCCAAGACCCGAAAGACGCTCACTATTCGGAAGAGACGGGACAGATTATTCCCCATCAAGTAGGAATCAAAGGGGCTTATGACCCGATTTTAAGCTCGCAATTTTTAGCAGTAGGTGCCAAAGAGCCTGTTGCTTATCCCTTAAAAATCACCCTGCCCGAAATTACCACCGAAGACCTGCAACAAAAGCTCTTCCGTGATTTATTGGGAACTCATACCAGTAATTATAACGCAGGGCAAATCAGCCGTTCCCACAATGTGGCTTTAGCGGCATCGAAACTGCATAATCGCGTCTTTAAAGAAGGCGAAATCATTTCCTATAATGACCTGGTCGGTCAGCGTACCGCTGCGGCAGGATTCCAAGCCGCCACTGTCTACGTGGGCAATAAGTTAGAGCAGGGGATTGGCGGTGGTATCTGCCAGGTTTCGTCTACTCTGTACGCTGCCGCATTGCGCGCAGGGTTGGAAGTGGTCGAGCGAGTTAATCACTCCATGCCTGTTTCTTATATGCCTGCAGGTATGGACGCCACCGTTTCTTACGGAAGTATTGATTTAAAGCTGAAGAACAACACTTCTTACCCCATTCGGGTGGAAGCCACTGCGGTTGGCGGAAAAATGACCGTCAACATCTATGGCACCCGAGAAGACCCCACTTATGATGAAATCGTTATTTTCAACGAGGCGGTCGGGTCCATTCCCTTTACAGTGGTAGAAGAACCTGTTGACTGGCTGAAAGTCGGGGAGTCTCGTACCATCCAGAACGGTACCAACGGCGGTATCTATCGGGTTTATCAGCAGTATCGTCTAAAGGGGGAGACGGTAAAAACCCTCTTGGCAAACAAGAGCACCTACCATCCAACTCCCAAAATCGTTCAGGTGGGCACCTTCCCTGTAGAGACTCCGCCTGCGGTAGAACCCGCTGAACCGATTCCGCCTGTAGAACCTGTGGAACCCACTACTCCTGTGGGCCCTGTTGCCCCCATTGTGCCGATTGAGCCTCCTGCTGAAGAAGAACCTCCCGTTGTTCTTCCCGTGGAGCCGGAACTCTTACCCGATCCAGTGGGCGAGGAGTTTGTTCAAATCTAACAAACAGAAATTGGTAAAAATTTGATGGGAGTTATTTGTGGACAAAGCGGGTGAGTTATCCACAGAAAAACCCCTTGAAAAAGGGTTATGCACGGAGTTATCCACAGTTGTCCACAGTTATCCACCGCAACTACTGTGTGTAAAAACTGCACAAAAAAGGAAGAGACATTCGTCTCTTCCTTTTCTTTTTGGGCTTTTTATAATCCCAACCCGCTTTTGAATTGGCTTTGATAAAGGGTGGCATAAAAGCCGTCTTTTTTCAAAAGCTGGTCGTGGGTGCCCCGCTCGATAAGCTCGCCATGGTCAATAACCAAAATCTCGTCAGCAGAGCGGATAGTAGATAACCGATGAGCAATGACGAAGCTGGTTCGCCCTTCCATCAGGTTTAAGAGTGCTTCTTGAATTTTTAATTCGGTTCGGGTATCGACCGAAGAAGTGGCTTCGTCCAAAATTAAAATGGCAGGTTCCATCAAAATGGTTCTGGCAATGGTCAGCAGCTGCCGTTGTCCCTTGGACAGGTTGGAAGCACCATCGCTTAGAATTGTGTCATACCCTTTGGGGAGCTGGGTAATAAAATGATGGGCGTTGGCTAGCTTGGCGGCGCGGATTATCTCTTCTTCGGTGGCATCGGGTCTGCCATAGGCAATATTGTTTCGCACCGTGTCCGAAAAAAGGAACGCGTCCTGTAAGACCAAACCAATCTGCCGTATCATACTATCACGGGTATAGTCGGTAATGGGTGCACCGTCAATGAGAATCTGTCCTTTTTCATAATCATAAAATCGGGTTAACAGGCTGATAATGGTGGTTTTTCCTGCGCCTGTGGGACCTACAATGGCGATGGTCTGCCCCGATTTTGCTTCAAAGCTGGCAGATTTTAAAACAGGCGTGCCAGGAATGTAAGAGAAGGAAATATCCTCAAAGCCCACATTACCGTTAGTGGATTCTAATGTAAGGGCGGAGGGGGCGTCTGTCTCCTTAGGAGCGTCCATAACCTCAAATACACGCTCTGCACCTGCGAGAGCCAATTGCAGGGAATTTAAAAGGTTTGCAATTTCGTTAATCGGGCGGGAGAAATTGCGCATATACATGACGAAGCTGAAAACAACGCCGACAGAAATGGTGGATTTCAGCCCAAACAAGGTGCCGTCAGCGACCAGTGTTGCGCCTGCAACGGCAACAATTAAAAAGGAAATATTATTTAAGGTGTTCATGACAGGGCCGAAGATGCCGCCAATTCCCTGGGCGGAAATCAAGGTGTTTTTCAGCCGACGGTTTAGAAAGGAGAACCGCTTGCGAGTCTCTTCTTCCTGGCCGAAAAGCAAAACGACCTTCTGCCCTGAAATCATTTCTTCCACATAGCCGTTCAATTCGCCCAGCTCACGTTGCTGGCGTTTGAAGAGTTTGCCGTTGAACTTAATCAGTAAACGGGAAGAGAGAATCATCACAGGAACAATCAGCAAGGAAATCAGCGTCAAGGGAGGACTTAAAATCAGCATGGCAATGAGAATACCAAGCAGATTGACAATACCCGAAAATAGGTGGACCAAGTTTTGGGACAAGGTCATGCTAATGTTGTCTACATCATTGGTCAAACGGCTCATCAGGTCGCCACTGCTATGCTGATCGAAATATGAGAGGGAAAGCCCCTGCATAGAGCGGAATAAGTTGGCGCGTAGCTTTGCCGCTGTTTCGTGAGAGACATTGACCATGACGCGATTTTGAAGATAAGTTGCGCCAATGTTAAAGATATAAAGCCCCAACAACGTCAGGCACAGATAGACCAGCTTTGTCAGGTCTTGTTTGTCAATGGCTTCGTCAATAATCAAGCCGTTAAAACGGGTGGTGATGATGCCCAAAACCGCTGTGACTCCTGAAAGAAGCACTGCCAAAGCCAGGATGCCAAGCTTTCCTTTAAAATAAGAAAGAAGTCGCCGGATGGTCTTTTTGGGGGACTTTAGCTTCACTTTTTCGTGCATCATGCCACCGGGACCGCCTCGGCGACCGCCGCCGGGGCCCATGGGCATGGGTCTTTGCATCGGTTCTTTAGCCACGGTTTAACACCTCCTCGCCCAACTGGGAAACTGCAATACTACGATAAATTTCGCAGGTTTCAAGCAATTCATTATGAGTCCCGTTGGCAACCAGCTTCCCTTCGTCCAAGACCAGAATCTGATCGCAGTTTAGCACCGTGGAGATGCGCTGTGCAATCAGTAGGGTAGTACCGCTGCGCTTGTCCAAGCCTTCTAAAATATTGGCCTCAGTCGAAAGGTCGACAGCACTGGTGGCATCGTCTAAAATCAGGATTTCGGGATTACGCACCAAAGCGCGGGCAATGGTCATTCGCTGGCGTTGTCCGCCCGATAAGTTGCGACCACGCTGCTCTAAGCCGTAGTCATACTGGCCTTCAAAGGCTTCAATGAAGGAAGACGCTTGGGCAATTTCTGCCGCCTCTTTTAACCGGCTTTCATCTGCGTTACGGTCGCCGAAGCGGAGATTGTCACCGATTGTTCCTTCAAATAGAATGTTTTCTTGCAAAACCACGCCGATATGAGCGCGCAGGTCGGACAGTGCCAGCTCACGGACATCATGGCCACCGATTTTGACCGCCCCTGCGGAGGTATCATAAAGACGGGGAATCAAGCTGATTAAAGAGCTTTTGCCCGAGCCTGTAGCACCGATGATACCCACCTTCTGTCCGTAGGGGATGGAGAAGTTCAAATTGGTTAAGACGGGCTCTGACCCATCGCTGTAAGTAAAGGAAACGTTTTCAAAGTAAACAGAAAAATCGGTGATGGTTGCAGGGTTTTGGGGTGAGACGATAGACGGTTCGGTGTCTAAAACTTCACAAATACGGTTGGCAGAAACCTGCGCACGGGAAAACTGGGAGGACATCATGACGAACATCATAAAGGACATCATAATCTGGGTCATGTACTGAACAAACGCCATAATTTGTCCTGCTTCCATCAGCTCACCATTAGACAGAATAGACATCCGTCCGCCAAACCATAGCACAGCCAAAACGCCCAGGTTGGTAATCAACGTGGTAATGGGGAACATAAGAATCATCCGCTTTTGTGCGGCAATGTTGCAGTCGGTCAGCTCGTTATTGGTCTTTGAAAACCGATCGATTTCTGTTTGTTGTGCGCTGAACGCTTTTACAACGCGCATACCCAGTAAGTTTTCACGGGTGATGGCGTTGAGTCGGTCGATTTTCTTTTGCGCTTTTAAGAAGAGGGGAACGACCTTCTTCATAATAATCAGGGCAGACGCCAACATCAACGGTAAGGCAATGACAAAAATGACTGACAGTTTAGGGTTTAACCGCCAGGCGTAGAAGATGCCGCCCAGACAGGTCATGGGCGCGCGGACCATCATACGCAGTGCCTGGGTTAAAAGGTTCTGAACCTGGGTGACGTCATTGGTCATCCGCGTAATAATGGACGAGGGTTGCAGACGGTCCAGTTCCGTAAATGAGAAGGTCTGCACCTTACGGAACAGAGCTTCACGCAAATTGGTTCCGAGGGTCATGGACGCTACTGCCGCAACTACCGAGCACCCTGCACCGCCAATAATACCAACCAGTGCGCAAAGAAGCATCTGTACGCCCTTGTCGGCAATGAACTTCAAGTCGCCGTTGGCGATGCCTTGGTCGACAATTTCAGACATCAAGGTGGGGAGCTGAAGGTCCATCATGACTTCAAGCACCATTAAAAGGGGAGCAAGCAGGACTGCCCACCATGCTTTTTTTACATAAAACAAAAGTTTTCTCATAGGCATTTCCTTTCAAAAAGCAGGTCTGCCACAATGGGCAGACCTGCAGGGGTTACGCATCAAGCGAAGGCTCGTCGGGTTTGACTTCTTCTGTCTCTTCGGGCCGTTCCTTTTCGGGGGCAGGAATGGTTTTGAAGATGGCTTCGAACTCGTCACCGTCCACTTTCTCTTTTTCAAGCAGGATGGCGGCGATTTCGTGAAGTTTTTCCATGTGCTCCTCCAAAAGTGCGAGGGTCTCACGGTAGCAGCTGTCGATAATCTTCATGATTTCACTGTCAATCTCAGCCGTCAGCTTTTCGCTGAAGGGCTTGGACTGGGTGAAATCGCGACCTAAGAACACTTCGCCCTGACCCCCTTCCAAAGCGATGGGGCCCAAAGCGCTCATACCATAAGAGGTAACCATGCTCCGCGCAATCTTCGAAGCACGCTCGATATCGTTAGAAGCGCCTGTGCTGATATCGTCCAAGACCAGCTGTTCTGCAGCTCGACCTGCCAACAGCACGCGAATTTCTTCTAACATCTCATTCTTGGTGGAGTACTACTTATACTCACTGGGACGGTGCATGGTATAACCGCCTGCACGGCCGCGGGGGATAATGGAAATTTGATGAACGGCATCCTGGGTTGGCATCAGGTGGGAGAGCAGGGCATGACCAGCTTCGTGGTAAGCAGTGAGCTTCTTTTCCCGATCGGTGATGACACGGGATTTTTTCTCGGTACCCACTACAACCTTGACCATGGCATCGTCCAGCTCACGCATGGTGATGATGCGCTGTTTGCGACGGCCTGCCAACAGTGCCGATTCGTTCAAGAGGTTTTCAAGGTCTGCGCCAGAGAAGCCTGCGGTGGTCTTGGCAATGACCGACAGGTCTACATCGGGAGCGAAAGGCTTGCCACGGGCATGCACTTTCAAAATCTCCTCACGACCCTTAATGTCGGGCAGACCGACCACAATCTCACGGTCGAAACGTCCTGCACGCAACAGTGCGGGGTCTAAGATGTCGGGGCGGTTGGTGGAGGCTAAAACAATGACGCCTTCATTGGTGCCAAAACCATCCATTTCAACCAGTAACTGGTTTAAGGTCTGTTCACGCTCGTCATGGCCACCGCCTAAGCCTGCGCCACGGTGACGGCCGACGGCATCAATCTCATCAATAAAGATGATGCTGGGGGCGCTTTTCTTTGCTTGGTCGAATAAATCACGGACGCGGGAAGCACCCACGCCGACGAACATTTCCACAACGTCTGAACCACTGATGGAGAAGAAGGGAACGCCTGCTTCTCCGGCAACGGCTTTTGCCAGTAAGGTTTTACCGGTACCGGGCGAGCCGAAGAGCAAAACGCCTTTCGGAATGCGCGCGCCCAGCTCCACGAAACGGGAGGGGTCTTTTAGGAAAGAGACAATCTCCTGCAGTTCTTCTTTTTCTTCGTCTGCACCTGCTACGTCGTCAAAGGTGATGCGCTTTCCAGTAGGGGTGTTGGGCTTTGCTTTGGTCTTTCCAAAGGACATGACCCCGCGGTTGGAGCCACCGCCCTGAGACTGTTGAAGGAAGAATACCCAGAACACAATAAAGAGCAGAATCATGAACAGGGTCGGTAGGATGGAAACCCACCAAGGCATGGTCGGCGGTAAGGGGGTGCTGTAAGTAAAACTCGGGTCGGTTTTAGCACGCTCCGCCAAGGTCTTGCCTACGTCCTCGTAAAAAATGTTATACGAGGGGATTTCCACTTCGTGGGTGATGTTTTCCGAAGCCTTCAGCTCCACGCTACAAACCCCGTCTTGCAGGGTTAGTGACTTAATCTCGTCATTTTGAACCCAGCGTAACAGGTCGGAATATTCGTAAACTTCGGGGCTCTTGTCACTGATGAACAGGATACTCAAGAGCAGAATAACGGCGAACAGCAGAATATAAAAGCTGACGCCGCCAAGTTGGCTTTTTCGTTTCATATAGTCCTCCTTATGCGTAGACCGACTCGTCCAAAACGCCGACAAACTTCAAGTTGCGATAAAGCTGGTCATAGTCCAGACCATAGCCTACAACATATTCGTCAGGGATGACAAATCCGTTATAGTCAGACGTAATCGGTTTTTGCAGACGAGCAGGCTTCTGCATAAAGGTACACAGACGCACGCTCTCTGCGCCACGGCTTTCTAACATATTTTTCAGATAAAACAGGGTGTTACCGCTGTCTAAGATATCTTCAACAATTAGTATATGCTTTCCGTTCAGTTTTAAATCAATATCCTTGGTGACCGTAACCACGCCAGAAGAAGATGTGCCATTACCATAGCTTGAAGTCGCCAAAAAGTCGATTTTTGCAGGAATGGTCAGTTCGCGGAACAGGTCGCAACCAAATACTGCCGCACCCTTTAAAACAGGAACAAATAACAGTTCCTTGCCCTCATAGTCGCGATTAATCTGGGCGGCAATCTCTTTGACTTTTGCCTGAATTTCTTCTTCGGTAATCAATACTTTTTTAATGGTGCTCATCGTTATCGCTCCTTTGAATTGTTAAAAAGCGGGTTGTATCTTTTGTTACCGCTGCAGAATATGCCACGCGGTAAGGATAAACAGCAAGTACTTCGTCCCCGTCACAGACCAAAAGCGCTTGGTCGCGTACTTCTTTGGGGACTTTTCGGTTAATCAGTAAATCGCTGATTTTCTGGTGCTTGTGGGTATCAATGGCAATGCGGTCTCCATCTTTTTTAGATCGCAGGACCAGGTTCTTCCCCGTTTTGTCATAGTCTAGGGTAAGTCCGATTTTGGGATCGGAATCGCTGACCGAAAAAGACCAATCGCCCAAGATGGTTTCCGAATTTTCGGACACTGTTATATTATACCAAACCTCGTTCGGCTTTTCAACTGTTTTAGAAAAGTTCACGGATTCGTTACAAATCCGCACCAACCCACTTTTTCCAATCGGTCGGGACTTTTGGGCAGAACCCTTTAAAATCAACGCCGCAACCTGTTCCGTTTCGGTGGTGGAAAGGTTGTTTTCTCCGCAAAAGGTCTTTGCCGACAGGCGAATCACCCGATGCAGCATAGCAGGGTGCAGGTTTTTTATTGCGGTTAAGGGAAAACTTCCGTCCGAATGGGCAGAAACCAAAGCAGAAGCGATGGTTTGCAAGTATTCATTGTCCGCTTGCAGGATTTTTGCGGTGCGCTGAACCCCTTGCATAAAAGAGGGATTATAGGTTTCCAATAAGGGAAGCAATTCATGACGGATACGATTACGCAAAAAAGCATCACTTTCGTTGCTTTCGTCCTCACGGTGGGGTTGTTGAAGAGCTTCAAGATAGGACAAAAGCTCCTCTTTTGTATGCTCTAACAAGGGACGAAAAACCCCGTCCTCACGCCATTTGCGAATGCCTGCAAGCCCTTCGGGGCCGTTGCCGCGGATGAGATAAAGAAGCATGGTCTCCGCCTGATCGTTTAAGGTATGGGCGGTGACCACTGTCGCATTTAACCGTTTTGCTAAAGGCAATAAAAATGCGTAACGGCAGTTCCGTCCTGCCGCCTCTAACGACAGGCCCTGCTCTTCTGCCACGCGGTCGGCATGGATTCGTGTGGAATAGAGGGGGACCTGCAACTTGCGACAAAGCTGGCGGACAAAGCACAGGTCCTCGTCTGCTCTTTTTCGAAGGCCGTGATGGACATGGGCGGCATAAACCGTCAGGTTTTGTTCTTCCCGAAAAGAACAAAGGAGTCTTAAAAGCGCAACCGAATCGGCACCCCCCGACAGGGCAACTACCCAACGGGAACGGGGTGCAAAGGACTCTTTTAATTGCGATTCTAAGACTCTTGCATCCATATTAATCCTCGTACTTGTTTGCGAATTTGGTGTGCTGCGCCAAGAAGACCAGTTCAACCGTGTCGGTAGAACCGTTTCTGTGCTTTGCAACAATACACTCAGCTACATTTTGCTGTTCGCTGTCCTTGTTGTAGTAGTCATCACGGTACAGGAACATAACGATAACAGCGTCCTGCTCGATTGCGCCCGATTCACGCAGGTCGGACAGCATGGGGCGCTTGTCCGTTCTGGACTCGGGAGAACGAGACAACTGGGATAGGGTAATAACAGGGACGTTGAACTCCTTGGCTAAAATCTTTAAAGAACGGGAAATCTCGGAGATTTCCTGTTGGCGGTTCTCGGTACGGCGAGAGCCTTGCATCAATTGCAGATAGTCGATGACAATCAAGCCGAGGTTTTTAATCCGACGGCACTTGGCACGGATATCCGTAACGGTAATGCCGGGGGTATCGTCAATGTAAATCGGCGCTTCGGTCAAGGGACGGATGACGCCGGTTAGCTTGTCCCAGTCTGCCTGAGACAGGTTGCCGTTGCGGAGCTTTTGGCTGTCAATCATTGCCTGAGAGCTCATCAAACGGGAAACCAGCTGTTCTTTGGACATTTCCAACGAAAAAATAGCAGTGGGCACCTTCGCCTTGATGGCGGCGTGCTCTGCAATGTTCAAGGCAAAGCTGGTTTTACCCATGGCAGGACGGGCGGCAATCAAAATCAGGTCAGAGGGTTGGAGACCCGAGGTCAGGCGGTCCAAGTCGGTAAATCCTGTGGGTACGCCAGTAATCTGGCCGTTGTTCTTTGACCGTTCCTGCAGCTGCTCGAACGCGTCCGCCATAATGTCTTTGATGTGCGAAAAGCCTTTTAAGCGACGCTTTTGCATTACATCATAGATTTTTTGCTCGGCAAAGTCCATGATATGGGGAACTTCGCCTGCGCCTTCGATACCTGCCGACTCAATCTCCTGTGCGGCAAGAATCAGCCGACGCAGAGCCGCATGGTCTTCGATAATCCCTGCATAATGGCGGATGTTTTCAGTGGTGGGGACGGTCAGTGCCAGCTGGGACAGATAGGGAATTCCGCCGATGGTTTCTAACACGCCGTTTTCCCGTAACTGTTCAGACACAGTGACGATATCGATGGGCTTGTTGGCATTAAAGAGCATTGCCATTGCCCCGAAAATCGTCTTATTCTGGGTCAGGAAAAAGTCGTTTTCTTTTAAGATTTCCGCGATGTCAGTAAAGGTTTCGCCATCTACCAAGACGGCACCCAAGACGGCTTGTTCTGCCTCTTGGCTATAGGGATAGTTGTTGGTTTTTGCCTCCTCCATTGGCGGCCTCCTTACTCCTCGACGGATACTTTTAATGTTGCAGTAACTTTCGGATGAAGTTTTACGGTGACGTTGGTGGTGCCGATGGCTTTGATGCCATCGCCTGCGTTGATTTTACGTTTATCCACACTGATCTTGTGCTGTTTTTCCAAACCTTCGGCAATGTCCATACCCGTAACAGACCCGAACAGGCGACCGCCTGCTCCTGCCTTTGCATGGATGACAACGGTTTTTTCACCAATGACCTTTGCCAAAGCCTGTGCGTCTTCCAGCTCCTGTTGCAGACGCTTACGCTCTGCTTCTTTCTGGTGTCCTAATTCGGTGATGCTGGACGTAGTTGCTTCCTTTGCCAGCTTTCTGGGGAAGAGAAAGTTTCTGGCATAACCGTCACTGGTATTGATGAGGTCGCCCTTTTTCCCCTGTCCCTTTACATCCTGTAATAAAATAACTTTCATTTCAATTCCTCCTATTGATCCAAGACACTGTCGATGGCTGCTTTTAATTGTTCGATGGCTTCTGCTTCGGTGCAGTCTTTCAGCTGTGCGCCAGCCACATTCAAGTGGCCGCCACCGCCCAGCTTCTCCATAATCAACTGAACGTTAATCTCGCCCAAAGAACGGGCGCTGATCATGACCAGGTTCTCTGCACGAGTCAGCACAAAAGAAGCCGTGATATCGGTGACCGACAACATTTCGTCGGCAACCTGCGCGCTTAAAATCTGCGCATCGTATAACTGGTCATCACAAGTGGCAATGGCGATATGCTTGCGATAAATCACCGACGAGCCGATGACCTGGGATTTTTTCACGTAAGTGTACAAATCGTTCTGGAAAAGCTTCTTGACACCGATGGTATCGACCCCTGCTTTTCGTAGCACCGAGGCGGTCTCAAAGGTCCGCACGCCCGTCTGGAAGGTGAAGTTCTTGGTATCCATGGCGATGCCCGCATAAAGGGCTTCTGCTTCCATCTTTTCCAAAGTGCGGTTGGGGTCTAAATAAGCCAGCATCTCGGTAATCATTTCACAGGCAGAGGATGCATAAGGCTCGTGATAAACCAGAACGGCGTTTTGTACGAAGTCTGCGGATTTTCTGTGATGGTCGATAATGACCACATGCTTGGAGTTTTCCACCAGCTGGGCACATTCGGCATAGCTTGCACGATGGGTATCCAACAGAATGACCAGTGTGTTGGGGGTCATCTGCTCAATGGCAGTATCCGAGGACAAAAATACATTATGATACTTGGGGTTCTCGGCAAACCGATCCAACAGACGATTGACCGTGTCATGAACCTCGTCTAAAACGATATGGCAGGGGATGCTGTCCCCTGATAAAGCAGAGAACAAACCAATGGATGCACCTACCGAGTCCAGGTCTCCGTTTTTGTGACCCATCAGATAGACCTGATCGGCACCGCGCACCAGCTCACGCAGGGCATAGGCAATCACGCGCGCCTTGACACGGGAGGCTTTTTCTACTGCCATGGACTTGCCGCCAAAGAACTCAAAGGCGTCGCCACGCTTGACGACGGCTTGGTCACCGCCGCGCCCCAACGCCATGTCCAAAGCCGACTTGGCACTGGCGGCAGAGTCGATAAAATGCTCCCCGTCGGCACCAACGCCGATACTCATGGTCAAAGGTGTGCTCTTGTCGGGAAGAATTTCCTTGATGCTCTCTAAAAGACCAAACTTTTCTTCTTCAAAACGGGTCAGGTTTTCCTGTTCAAACAGGAAGAGATAGCGGTCCCGCTCCAGTTTGCGGAAAATTCCGTGGGCAGACGCCGCCCATTCGGCAACATGGCGGTCTACCTGTGCCACATAGTGCCCACGCTCTGCATCGGGAACCTTGGAGAAGGCTTCGTCATAGTTATCCAGCATCAGGTTGGATACGCAAAGCCGTTCTGCACGGTAACGGGTGACAATATCCTCGTACGCAGTGACGTCCAGGAAAAAGAGGACGATGGTATAATCGTCTGCACCGTCGCGCAGAACCTTGACCACGTTCCCCAAAACCAGATAAAAACGGTCCGCAAAGGAAATTTTAATGGAAATATTGGACTTGTTTTCAATCATGCGGGAGACTTCCAGCTCCTCGGAAATCTCGGTCACCAGTCTGCCCTTGATGCCGCTGCCACCCAACAGGTCGGAAAAACGCTTGTTGTACCATTCGATGGCGCCGTTTAAGTCCACGCAAACGGTGGGCAGGGAAAGCTGCAGCACCGCCTCACGGGAGGTGGTTGCCGCTTCCAATGTTTTTTCTTCAATCAACCGCTCCATTTCTGCCTGTTGTCTGGGTCGCAAACGCATGGACAACCAGAAGCAGGTGAATAAAAAGAGGGTAGAAAGGGTTGCCAGAACGGCTTGGTATACATCGCCTTCCACAAACCCCCAAACAGCAATGGCGGCAGTCATCAGCGGTGCAACAGAAGCCAGAATCAGGCGAATGAGTTGCGTTTTGGAACGCTTTTTATTTTGCGGTTTCATAATTACTCCTTTCGTTCGGTGAACCGTAAGCCACGGAGATTCCACATGGCGTCGGTCAGTCCGAGCATCAGCAGCAGATACCATAATATTGAGAAGAACAGGGCAATGCCCGTTCCTACAACCAAAATCAAACCGCGTAAGGGCGTTGAAATCCCTTTTCGCTTCAGCCAGTAGGCGGCGTAGGAAAGACCGCTTACCACCATCATCAACGTCAGATAGGTATAAAGGTTTTCAAGAGCGGTTGCCACTGTTCCCGAGAACAGCAGGCTTCCAATAAAAGAAAGGACAATCAATACTGCTGCAGGGCGGGTCAGCCTGAAATAGCGGAAGGGTGGCAGGGGGGAAGCTTTTTTTCCACAACTGCGCCGCAGGCATAATAATGCCAGATAAAAAAGCACAGCGATAGCCGATGCCCCCAACAGTAAAAAGAAGGGGACCCGAAGGCGATAGGTTTCCACCATGTTTAAAAAGAGCTCTTGAAGTTGTGCCAAATCCACATTTTCAGGGAAGGCGCCTGCCTGTGCCAGCTCCGTAAAAGAAGCGGACAGGTTGGTACTCATATCGTCAAAGAATCGGTCCAAAAGGTTAAATCCTGCGCGGCGGGATGCCAAAAGCAAAGCGACGCTCAACCCTGCCGTTTCGGTCAACAGGGAAGATAATAAAATCACCGGAGGCTCTTGAGGCTTTTTAAAAAAACACCCCAAAAGAATGCATAACGGTACGGTCATCAGGCAGTCCGGCAGGAAAGCAGACCAAGCTTGAGAAAAGCCACCCACTGCAAGAGCAAGCAGAGTGACAGCGCCTGCCAGATACCAAGGATAAAAAGAGAATACCAGACCTGCAATTAAGCCGGCACAAAGTCCGCGCAGGTCCTGCCATCCCGGAATGAACATCAGGGCAAATAAAAGAATGATAAAAAGAATCGGAAGAATCCGTTGTTTTTGTTGTTTGGGCTCCGCTGTTTGCAAGGGCTTCCCTCCCATCTTCCTACTATTATACTTCTTTCTTCTTAAAAAAGCAAGGTTTTTAGAGAAATCAAAAGCACCCTCTGTAAGGGTGCTTTGTTTTATGCCATTTCCAATGCGTCTTCCAGCCAAATTTCGCCAACGTCTAAGGCTTGATACAAGCCTTCACGACGGGCGCTGCGCAGAATTTTCGGCTTCTTTAACTTGCCGTCATTTTCAATCAGCGCGATGGTTACATCGGTGCCAATTTCAAGATCTTTGACCGTCTCTTTTTTATCGATGGTCAGAGAGATGAGATAGGGGTCTTCTAGATTTCCGTAGTAAACCACGTCACCAACCCGAATCAAGGGTTTTCCTTTATACATCATGTAAGGGCTTTTTGCCTTCTTTGCCATTAAAATCACTCCTTTGTTGTTTATTATATCAGCGTTTTTCCGAAAAATCAATCGGAAAAGAGAAAAAACATATTTTTATTGAAAAAAGACGGACTTGGTGCTATAATAAAATGATACAGGAGGAGCGCTATGTCCGAACTGCTTTTTCGCAAACCCAACTACGATAAAGAGGCGGTAAATCGCCTTGCAGAAGCCTGCGGTCTGTCTACGGTGACAGCGGGGGCTTTGCTTTGTCGCGGTGTTTTGACGGCAGAGGACGCGAAAGCCTTTTTGTCCTTGGACGGACGGAGCTTTTTTAACCCTTTTTTACTGCCTGACATGGAGCAGGCAGTGGAGCGTCTGGAAAAAGCCGCGGAACAGGGGGAGCGTTTGGCAGTATTCGGTGACTATGACGCTGACGGCGTCACCGCCACCACTCTGTTATATTCGTATTTTTCGGAGCGGGGATTTCCCGTTACTTTTTATATTCCCAACCGTTTGGATGAAGGTTATGGCTTAAACGAGTCTGCCATCCGCAAGCTGGCAGAGCAGGGGGTTACCCTGATTGTGACAGTAGAT
>JAGAUM010000030.1 GCA_017620795.1 Clostridia bacterium | reverse complement strand
CCGGGCGGTACGGCGGCATATCCGTACACTGTTTTGCTGGACGCCATCCCTGCTAAGATTGCAGGCTGTCCTGACCTGGTTATGACCACCCCTCCCAACACTGAAGGGAAAATCAACCCCGTGATTTTGGCTGCGGCAAAGATTGCAGGGGTGGATAAGATTGTAAAATCCGGTGGCGCTCAAGCCGTTGCCGCTCTGGCTTACGGCACCGAGACCGTCCCCCGTGTGGATAAGATTGTAGGCCCCGGTAACGCCTTCGTTGCCGAAGCCAAGCGTCAGGTGTTCGGTCAGGTCGCCATTGATATGATTGCAGGCCCCAGCGAGATTTTAGTGGTGGCAGACGGCAAAAGCAACCCCAAGTTCGTTGCCGCAGACCTCCTTTCCCAAGCCGAGCATGACAAGATGGCAAGCGCCGTCTTGGTTACCGACTCCATGGCATTTGCCCAAGCGGTTTCTGCGGAACTGGAACGGCAGATTCCTCAGCTTCCCCGTCAGGAGATTGCACGGACATCCATTGACAATAATGGTAAGATTATCGTTGCCGATAGCCTGTTAAAAGCCATCGACATTGCCAACGAAATCGCGCCCGAGCATTTAGAGCTTTGTGTGGACAACCCCTTTGACTATCTGGACAAAATCCGCCACGCAGGCTCGGTCTTTATGGGTCGCTACTGTCCCGAAGCCTTGGGCGACTACTACGCAGGTGCCAACCACACCCTGCCCACTTCGGGTACGGCGCGGTTTTCCAGCCCCCTGTCGGTAGACGATTTCGTGAAGAAAACCCAGTATACTTATTACACCCAAGACGCACTGAAAAGCGTTTTTGAGGATGTGGCATACTTTGCCGAGCAGGAGGGCTTATCCGCCCACGCACGCAGTGCCACCATCCGTTTTGAGGAGTGAGACTGTTGAGCAGATTCCAAGGAAAACGGTTGGCCCGTCTGGTCCCCTATACCCCGGGCGAGCAGCCGAAAGACATGAAATATGTAAAGTTAAATACCAACGAATCCCCCTTTGCCCCATCCGAAAAAGCCCGGAAAAAGGCTATCGAGGCGGCAGCGTTGTTACAGCTGTACCCCGACCCCGACTGTACGGCGCTTTGTGAGGCGTTTGCCAAGTCGGTGGGGGTTTCGCCCAAGAACGTCATCCCCGGCAACGGCTCGGACGAGATTTTAAACTTCGCCTTCCAAGCCTTTTGTGACGAGGACCTGCCCGCCAACTTCCCCGATATTTCCTACGGGTTTTATCCTGTTTTTGCCCAGCTAAATGGCATTCCCTATCGGGAAATCCACCTGCGTGAGGACTTTTCCATCGCCTTGGAGGACTATAAAACTGCGGTGGGCATGATTGTCATTGCCAATCCCAACGCACCCACAGGTTTGACTTTGAGCCGTGCGGAGGTGGAGGAGCTGTTAAAAGCACACCCCAACAGTGTGGTTTTGATTGACGAGGCGTATGTGGACTTCGGCGCGGAGACCTGCATCCCCCTGATTGAACAGTACGAGAACCTTTTGGTGGTGCAGACCTTCTCCAAATCCCGTTCCATGGCAGGGGCGAGACTGGGCTTCGGCATTGGGTCCGAAAGCTTGATTGCCGACTTAAACACCATCCGCTATTCTACCAACCCTTATAACATCAACCGCATGACCATGGCGGCAGGCTTGGGGGTTTTAGCGGACGAGGCGTACACTCGGGAAAACCTTAAAACGGTGATGAAGAACCGCGAAGAAACGGTGAACGAGTTAAAAGCATTGGGCTTTACCCTGACCGATTCCAAAGCCGACTTCATCTTTGCCAAGCACCCCGACCTTTCGGGTGAGGCATTGTACCAAGGCTTAAAATCCCGTGGCGTGTTGGTTCGCCACTTTAAGAAACCGAGAATTTCGGACTATGTACGGATTACAGTGGGGAGCAAGGCGGAAATGACCGCTCTTTTAACCCAGATCCGTGCCATTTTGGAGGAATTGAAATGAGAATGTCAAACCAAGCCAGAACCACTGCGGAGACCGATATCCGCCTGACCTTGAATGTGGATGGCACCGGTAAAAGTGAAATCCGGTCAGGCTGTGGGTTTTTAGACCACATGCTGACCCTCTTTGCCAAGCACGGCAGATTTGACCTGACCGTCACCTGCAAGGGCGATACCTTCGTGGACGACCACCACACGGTGGAGGACATCGGTATCGTTTTAGGCAAAGCCTTTTGTGAAGCCTTGGGAGACAAGCGTGGCATCATCCGCTACGGCAATATGACCCTGCCCATGGACGAGGCACTGATTCTTACAGCGGTGGATTTATCGGGCAGAGGGATGCTTGTGATGGACATGGAGCTTCCCTGCGCCAAGGTCGGCACCTTTGATACCGAGTTGGTCGAGGAGTTCTTTGTCGCCTTTGTCCGTGAATCAAACCTGACCCTGCACATCCGAAAACTGGCAGGCAAAAACACCCACCACATCATTGAAGGGGCATTCAAATCGGTGGCAAGAAGCCTGCGTCAGGCGGTTGCCATTGACCCTGCCTGTGCAGACGAAGTCCCCTCCACGAAGGGAGTTTTATAATGGTCGCCATTATTGACTACGGCGTCGGCAACCTCTTTTCTTTAAAAAGCTCCTTCGCCGCCATCGGTCAGGAAGCAGTCGTTACTGCGGACGAGGTGGTACTGCGCCAAGCCGACCGCATCATTTTACCCGGTGTCGGTGCCTTTGGTGACGCGGTCAAAAAGCTCCGTGAAAGCGGACTCTTTGATTTGGTGATTGCTCTGGCAAAGGAAGGCAAACCCATTATGGGCATCTGCCTTGGGATGCAAATGCTCTTTGACAAGAGCTTCGAGTATGGGGAGCATCAGGGTCTGGGACTGATTCATGGTGCCATCCGCCCCATTGCCGAGGTGATTCCTGCCGAGTT
>JAGAUM010000029.1 GCA_017620795.1 Clostridia bacterium | reverse complement strand
GGGTATGCTATAATATTTTCAGAATCAACCGAAGGGATGAACTCTATGAAAATCATGTCCTTTAATACCCAGCACTGTCTTAGCTTTATGGAAAAGAAAATCGATTTTCAGCTGATGGCGGATGCCATCAACCAAATCCAACCAGACATTGTGGGCCTCAACGAGATGCGTGACTTCGGCCCCGATGGGGAGTATGATGCTCAAACCGCCATATTATCCGAGCTGACAGGCCTTCGGCATCACTACTTTGCCCAAGCCATCTCCATCAACGGCAACCCTTACGGTAACGGGCTTCTTTCCAAACTCCCGTTGATTAGCACAGAAACCATCCCCATTCCCGACCCCAACCCTCAAACGGGTTCGGCATACTATGAAAGCCGTTCGCTGCTGAAAGCCAGACTGGAGGGCGGGATAACGGTACTGGTAACCCACTTCGGCTTGAATGAGGACGAGCAGAAAAACGCCGTAGACTGTATCCTTGCACATATGGAACCGAAAAAGTGCATCTTAATGGGGGACTTTAACATTACCCCCGAAGCAGAGGTGCTAAACCCCATAAGAGCTTGTATGAACGATGCCGCCGATGCTTTTTTAAAGCCTCTTTTAAGCTTCCCCTCGGATTATCCCGATCGGAAAATCGACTATATCTTTGTCACCCCCGATGTGGAACTCCTCTCGGCAGATATCCCTGGAGTAATCGCCTCCGACCATCGCCCCCACATCGCAACACTGAAACTGTAAGCGCTTTAAAAAGGACTTGGAGAAATCCAAGCCCTTTTTTGATGTTTATATTGCACTTTTGGTTTTTTTGTTATATAATATTTCTAATAGGAAAGGGGATAGAGTTATGGAACAACCAAAATACAAAAGAGTCATGTTAAAGGTCAGCGGTGAAGCCTTAGCTGGGGCGCAGAAGTTTGGCCTTGACTTTGATAAAATCGGCACCGTCTGTGACCAGATTGCAAAGGTTAGCGAGATGGGTGTTGAAGTTGCCATCGTTGTGGGTGGCGGAAACTTCTGGCGTGGCAGAAGCGGTGCTAACATGGACCGCACCCGTGCCGACCACATGGGCATGCTGGCAACGGTCATTAACTCCTTGGCGCTGTTAGACGCCTTGGAAGCCCGTGGCGTTCCCACCCGTGTGCAGACCGCCATTGAAATGCGCCAGATTGCAGAGCCGTACATCCGCGGCAGAGCCGTCAGCCATTTGGGCAAGGGTCGCGTAGTCATTTTCGCTTGCGGAACAGGAAACCCCTTCTTCTCCACCGATACTGCCGCCGCACTCCGTGCCGCAGAAATCGATGCGGACATGATTTTACTTGCCAAGAACGTAGACGGTGTGTACGACAGTGACCCCCACAAGAACCCCGATGCGGTCAAGTACGATCACCTGTCTTATCTGGACGTGTTAAGTGGTCGTTTGGGGGTTATGGACTCTACTGCAACCTCTCTTTGTATGGACAACAACATCCCGATTTTGGTCTTTGGTTTGGACAAACCCGAAAATATTGTGCGTGCTGTCATGGGCGAAACCATCGGTACGCTTGTTGAGGAGGAAGAATAATGAGCGCTTATCAGATTTATGAAGAAAAAATGCAGAAAACCATCACGGCTTTCCAAAACGAGATGAACAGCATCCGTGCAGGCCGTGCCAATCCTGCGGTTTTAGACCGTGTATCCGTAGACTACTACGGCACTCCCACCCCCATTGCACAGGTAGGCTCTATCAGCGTGCCCGAACCCCACATGAGTATGATTCAGCCTTGGGACGCTTCGATTGTTAAGGAAGTGGAAAAGGCCATCATCAAGTCGGAAATCGGCATCACCCCCAACTCCGACGGCAAGGTCATCCGTCTGGCATTTCCGCCCCTGACTGAAGAGCGTCGTCGCGAACTGGTTAAGACTGTCTCCAAAAAGACCGAGGACAGCAAGGTTGCGGTCCGTAACGTGCGTCGTGATGCGTTGGATGATTTCAAGAACAAGAAAAAGAACAGCGAAATCACCGAGGACGATTTAAAGGGTGCAGAGAAGGACATTCAGGACCTGACCGACCGCTACTGCAAGGAGTTAGACCGTCTGTCTGCCGCAAAAGAAAAGGAAATTATGGAGATTTAAGATGTCTCTCTTTCGTAAAAAAACTCAACTGCCCGAATTTGACCCGACCCGTGTGCCCCGCCATATCGGTATCATTATGGACGGCAACGGACGTTGGGCAAAGCGTCGGGGATTGCCTCGCAGCGCCGGCCACCGTGCCGGCATTAAGGTGTTGGAGGATATTGTCGAGTATGCCGATTCCATCGGCGTGGAGATGATTACTGCCTACGCCTTTTCCACCGAGAACTGGAAACGCTCCAAAGAAGAAGTAGACGCCCTGATGGCACTGCTCTTGGACTATTTAAAGAACTTCGAGAAGCACTTGGGCGGCAGAAATGTCCGCATCCGCATTATTGGCGAGCGCTCGGCACTGTCCGAAGAAATGCAAGCCGAGATGATTCGTGCCGAGGAAGGCTCTGCCAAGAACACGGGCATCACGGTCAACATGGCGATTAACTACGGCGGCCGTTTGGAGATTACCAAAGCCGTTCAGCAGATTGCCCAGCGTGTGAAGGCAGGGGAGTTAGAGCCCGAAGCCATCACCGAGGACACCCTGTCCGACGCCATGTATTTGGCAGGCTGTCCGCCTCTGGACTTTATCATCCGTCCCAGTGGCGAGCTCCGTCTGTCCAACTTCATGCTTTGGGACTCTGCCTATGCGGAGTTCTGGTTCGATAACATCTGCTGGCCCGACTTCCGTGATCAAGATTTATTGCGCGCCGTAGTGGCGTTCCAAAACCGCGACCGCCGATTCGGTAACGCGCAGTAGAAAGTGTACGATTATGAAAACAAGAATCCTCACCGCCTTGGTAAGCTTACCCCTTTTATTGGCGGTACTGATTTTCCCCTACCCGTGGTTGCTGACCCCTGTGGTTGCTGTTTTGACCCTGGTCGGATTATGGGAAATGAGTCATTGTTTAGACCTTTATGAAAAGACCCCCTTGACTGTCCTTTCGGCGTTGATGGGGTTGTCTTTTCCTTTATTGGCATGGCTAAAGCCTGAGCTTATCTGGGTCCTGATTATATTTTACACCATCAAAATTCTTTGCCTTTCGGTGGTGTATCACAAGACCCTGACGCTGGATGTGATTGCCAAATCCTATCTGTCTACCCTCTATGTGGCAGGACTTTTTTCCACCATCATCACGGTGCGGATGGCGCCTGAGGGAAGACTGTTGTTGTGGCTGATTTTCATCGCCGCTTTCGCAACCGACACCTTTGCCTACTTTACCGGTTGCTTCTTGGGCAAGCACAAGCTCTGCCCCGAAGTCAGCCCCAAAAAGACGGTAGAGGGTGCCATTGGCGGTGTGCTGGGTTGCGTGCTTTGCTTTGGCATCTACGCCCTTGTTGTCAGCAAAAGCGTTGTTGTTAATCTGCCTTCTTTGCTGACCTTGGCAGTGGTGGTGTCGGTGGTGTCCCAGTTTGGAGACCTGTCTGCGTCCATCATCAAGCGCCAGTTCGGCATCAAGGACTACGGACATTTATTCCCCGGTCATGGCGGCGTGTTAGACCGCTTTGACAGCGTGTTATTTACTGCTCCGACGATTGCGATCTGGAGCCAAGTCTGGCCCATTATATGGGTTTTATTCGGGTGAGATTATGAAACAAATCGGCATTTTAGGCTCTACCGGCTCTATCGGCACCCAAACCTTACAGGTGGCGGAGCATTTAGGGATTCGGGTGGTCTCTTTAACGGCACATCGGAATATTCATTTGTTAGAGGAGCAAATCCGCAAGTTCTCGCCCAAAGTGGTTTCGGTGACCAAAGAGGCGGACGCCAAGGCGCTTCGTGAAGCCATTTCCGATTTGGATACAGAAGTGTATTTCGGTGACGAGGGGCTGATTGCTGCCGCCACCGCAGACGGTGTAGAGACGCTGGTCACTGCGGTCATGGGCAGTGTAGGACTCTTTCCTACCCTTGCCGCCATTGAAAAAGGCATCGACATTGCCCTTGCCAACAAGGAGACCTTGGTCTGTGCAGGGGATATCGTCATGTCTGCCGCTGAAAAACACGGGGTTAAAATCCTGCCCGTGGACAGCGAGCATAGTGCCATTTTCCAGTCCTTGGCGGCTGGGAATCGAGCGGACTTACAAAAGATTTTACTGACCTGTTCGGGCGGTGCGTTTCGTGGCAAGACCCGTGACGAGCTTTTAAACGTCCGTGCCGCTGACGCCTTAAAGCACCCCAACTGGTCCATGGGACAAAAAATCACCATCGACTCTGCTACGCTGATGAACAAGGGGCTGGAGCTGATTGAAGCCATGCACCTCTTTTCGGTCACACCCGAGCAGATTCAGGTGCTGATTCACCCCCAGAGCATCATCCATTCCATGGTGGAATTCCGTGACGGTTCGGTCATTGCCCAGTTGGGCACCACCGATATGCGCATCCCCATTCAGTACGCTTTGACCTACCCCAATCGGGTGGAGGGGTTGTCCGCGTCCTTGGACTTTTTCACCAAAAACACCCTGACCTTTTCCGAGCCTGACTTGGAGGCGTTTCCCTGTCTGGCTCTGGCAACCCATGCGGCAAAGGTGGGCGGAACCCTGCCCACGGTCATGAACGCCGCAAACGAGGTGGCGGTTGCCGCTTTCTTAGAAGACCGCATCTCCTTTATGGAGATTGCAGGCAGTATTCAGTCGGCTATGGACGCACACAAGGTTACCAAAGCACCTACCTTAGAGGAGATTGCAGCGGTAGACCGTGAGACCCGTGTGCGTGTTTCAGAAAGGATTTCCCGTTCATGAGCGACTTTTTATGGAACGCAATCATCCTGATTGTCTCCCTTGGCATTTTGGTTTTGGTTCACGAGCTGGGCCATTTTCTGGTGGCGAAGCGCTGTAAAATCGGCGTGTTGGAATTTGCCATCGGTATGGGTCCCGCTCTCTTTTCCATACAACGTGGCGAAACACTCTACTCAATCCGTGCCATTCCCTTGGGCGGATTTTGTCGTATGGAGGGGGAAGAAGAGACGGAAGAAAGTGTTCCTTCCGCCTTCCACAACCACCCCAAATACCAGCGCCTTTTGACCCTGATAGCAGGGGGTGCGATGAACCTGTTATTAGGCTTTTTGGCGATTGTACTGCTGTTCTGCCAAAGCATTTCTTACCCCACCAATAGGGTTGGGGAAGTGCTTCCCAACTCTGCCGCAGAAGAAGCAGGGATTTTAGCAGGGGACCGCATCATCGCCGTCAACGGCAGAGCGGTGGACGATTCTATCGACTTTTCCGACGCCTTGTATGACTGTGCGGATTTGCCCTTTTCTTTGGTGATCGAGCGGTCGGGAAAGCAACTGGAGTTTAAAAACATTACCTTAACCGTCCCTAAAGGGGACGAATATACTACCCCCATGCTGGGCGTGGTCTGGGCACAGGACGACCGTCATGTCATTGAATCTACAGTGGTGGACGAGGTGCGCCCCGACTCTTCTGCCGAAAAAGCAGGCTTAAAGGCAGGGGACCGCATCCTTGCCATTAACGGCAATCGGGTGCATATCGCCCAGGACTTAAGCTGGCAGTTTTCCCGAAAAGGCTATGAAAACTACACCCTGACCGTCAAGCGTAACGGAGAAAAGCTGGACTTATCGGGCATTTCTTTAGACCAAAAGGAGTATGACGGCTACGCCCGTACCTCACTGGGGTATTCTCTGGCACTGGCACCCCAAAGCTTGGGCAATGTCTTATACTCTGCATGGCACTACACCCTCTTTATGGGCAAGGCGGTGCTGGTCTCGGTCTGGGATCTGGTGACAGGCAAAGCCTCTCTAAACCAGATGACGGGGTTGGTGGGCATCTCGGGTGAGCTGGGTGCCGCCGCCAAGCGTGGCTTTGCGGATTTTCTGATGCTTTTCGGGATGTTAAGTGTCAACCTCGGCATTATGAACCTGCTTCCCCTTCCTGCACTGGACGGTGGACGCATCCTCTTTTTGGCAGTGGAAGCCATCCGTCGCAAACCCATTCCCCCCGAACGGGAAGGACTGGTTCACGGCATCGGATTTATTTTGCTGATTCTGTTGGCGGTCATCGTCAACATTAACGATATTATAAAGCTTTGGAGTTGAAACGGATGACAAAACAGGTAAAGGTAAGAAATTTGCTTATCGGTGGCGGCGCGCCCGTGACGGTGCAGTCCATGACCAACACCCCCACGGCGGATGTTGCCGCAACCGTTGCCCAGATCCGCGCCTTGGAGGCGGCAGGGTGTGATATTGTGCGCCTCGCCATTCCCAACGAGGAGGCGGCACTTGCCATTGCCCAAATCCGTGAACAAACCGACATGCCCTTGGTGGCAGACATCCATTTTGACTATCGCTTGGCTTTAATGTGCATCGAGCGTGGGATTGACAAAATCCGCATCAACCCCGGCAACATCGGAGCGGACGAGAACGTCCGTGCCGTAGCAGTAGCCGCGCGGAAAGCGGGCATCCCCATCCGTATCGGCATCAACGGTGGTTCTTTGGAAAAGGAACTGTTAGAGCGCTACGGCCACCCCTGTGCTGAAGCCATGACCGAAAGCGCCTTAAGACAAGTAAAGCTCTTGGAGCAGGCGGACTTTACGGACATTGTCCTGTCCCTAAAAGCCTCCTCCGTACCCCTAACCATTGAAGCCTATCGGCGGATGTCCCAACTGACCGACTACCCCTTGCACATCGGTGTGACCGAGGCAGGGACCAAGTGGCAGGGGACACTGGCGGCAGGCATCGGCATCGGCACCTTACTGTCCGAAGGGATTGGCGACACCCTGCGTGTCTCTTTAACCGACGACCCCGTAGAAGAAGTCCACACGGGTATCGCCCTGCTCCGCTTATTGGAGCAGCGCAAGGGCCTTCGGTTCGTGTCCTGTCCCACCTGCGGACGCTGTCAGGTGGACTTGGTGCCCATCGCCCAAAAAATCTATGAACAAATCCGCACCGTTGACGTACCCTTGCATGTAGCCGTGATGGGTTGTGCCGTCAACGGCCCCGGAGAAGCGCGGGAAGCGGATATCGGCATCGCCTGCGGAAAGGGCGAAGCGTTGTTATTCTATCATGGCGAGATTGCAGGAAAACTGCCCGAGGACGGGCTTGCAGAAGCATTTGTAGAGCGTGTGTTAAAACTGGCGGAGGAACGAAAGAAGTTATGAGCAAGAGTTTACCCGAAATTTTCAAGGAAATGTCCTTTTCCCCTTATATTGACCTGTTAAACCAAGGCAAGCTGGAACAGGTTTTAGTCAATGCCGAGAAGCGGAGTGTGGTTTTAAAATTCCACTTTGGGGCATTGATTGACCGCGCCCTGCTCCTTCGCATGCAGAGCGACATTAAGCGCACCTACCGCCTGTCCGAGGTCTCGGCACAGCTGAGCTTTGAGGGCGTGTCTTTAGACGATGCTTATTATCAGGCGTTAAAGCCTTTGTTATATACCATGCTCCCTGCCTCCGAAGCCTTGTTGGCAGACAGTACTGCCGAAGTGACAGGCGGACGGTTGCTGATTCACGCAGGCAACGGGTGCGAGCTCTTTAACAGTGAGCGGTACACCACCGCCATTTCCGAGCTGATTGCCAACGAGCTGGGCATGAGCATCGGTGTGCGGTTTGAAAGCACCAAAACCTTCGATGCCGAAGCTTTTTTGCAGCATCAGGCGGAAGTGGAGAAGGAAGCGGTTCGCAAGATGCAGGAGGAAAGCGCTCCCAAAGGGGACGAGCAGGTCTTATACGGCAAGGAAATCCCCGAGAAGGTAGAGCCTATCTCGTCCATCAGTGAGGCGTCGGGTCGGGTGTCCTTCATCGGTCGGGTCTTTTCCATTGAGGACCGTGACCTCCGTGGCGGGCGGAAGCTCTTAAAGTTTGACGTGACCGACTATACAGGGTCGATGACCGTCAAGATGCTCGACCGCAGTGAGTCGGTCAGCCGTATTGCCGAGAAGCTGAAAAAAGGCATGGTTCTGCGCATCCGCGGTTCTGCCCAGTACGATAAGTACGAGCGGGAGCTGGTGGTTCTTTTAGACGATATGATGAAAATCAAAGACCCCTGGGTCACCACCGACGATGCCCCCGAAAAGCGTGTGGAGCTCCATGTCCACAGTAAGATGAGCGCCATGGACGGCGTTTCTGAAATCAAAGACATTGTTGCCCGTGCCGCCGCTTGGGGACACAAAGCCATCGCCGTCACCGACCACGGTGTGGTACAAGCCTTCCCCGACGCCATGGATGCAGGAAAGAAACACGGCATCAAAATCCTCTACGGGGTCGAGTGCTATTTAGTAGACGAGGATGCGGCACCTGCGGTCAGCGCAGGGGAGAGCCGTACCTTTGACGATACCTTCGTGGTCTTTGACTTAGAGACCACAGGTCTGACTGCCGCCCATGAAGAAATCATTGAAATCGGCGCGGTCAAGACCAAAAACGGCGAGGTTATCGACCGTTTCTCCCAGTTCGTAAAACCCTCCAAAGAAATCCCTGCCAAAATCACCGAGCTGACGGGCATCTCAAACGAGATGGTGGCAGACGCTCCGTCCATCGAAACGGTCCTGCCCGAGTTCTTGGAGTTCTGTAAAGACGCGGTCTTGGTCGCCCACAACGCCCCCTTTGATACGGGGTTTGTTCGCTATGCCGCTTTCCGTCTGGGTCTGCCTTTCGAGCACCCCATCGTGGATACCTTGGAGCTGTCCCGCATGCTCCTGCCCGAGTTAAAGCGCCATAAGCTCAACCTGGTTGCCGAGCATCTGGGTGTTTCGTTGGAGAACCATCACCGTGCCTGTGACGATGCGGAAGCCACCGCAGGCATCTTCTTTAAGCTGGTGGAGCGGTTAAAAGAAAAGGATATTGAGACCTTAGACGAGATTGACACCCTCCGCAACCCCGATGATGTGCGGAACAAAAACACCTTCCATGCCATCATTTTAGTCAAGGACATGGTGGGCATGAAGAATCTCTACCAGATTATTTCCGAGTCCCACTTAAAGTACTATCACAAGCGTCCCCGTGTGCCCAAGCACCTGTTCTTGCAGCACCGCGACGGACTCTTAATCGGCTCTGCCTGTGAGGCAGGGGAGCTTTACCAAGCCTTCTTGCACCAAGCCCCTGCGGAGCGGATTCGCGCTTTGGCGCAGTTTTATGACTATTACGAGGTTCAGCCTCTGGGAAATAACGAGTTCATGGTCCGTAACGGACAGATGGACACCGAGGGGTTAAAGAACATCGTCCGAAAGATTGTTGCCTTGGGTGAGCAGTATCAAAAGCCGGTTGTCGCCACCTGCGACGTCCACTTCTTAGACGCCCGTGACGAGGTTTTCCGCCGCATCATCATGAAAGGCATGGGCTTTGACGATGCGGACCAGCAAGCACCGCTCTTCTTCCGTAACACCGAGCAGATGCTTGCGGAATTTGCTTATCTGGGCGAGGAGAAGGCGAAGGAAATCGTCATCACCAACACCAATTTGATTGCCGACATGATTGAGGACTTAAAGCCCATTCCCGACGGCACCTTCCCCCCGAAAATCGACGGAGCGGAGGAGGAAATCGAGCAGAAGAGTATCGAGCGTGCCGAGCGGATTTACGGCTCGCCCCTGCCCGAAATGGTTAAAACCCGTATGGATCGGGAGCTGACCTCCATCATCAAGAACGGCTTCTCGGTCATGTACATCATTGCAGAGCGACTGGTTAAAAAGTCTTTGGAAGACGGCTACATGGTCGGCTCCCGAGGTTCGGTCGGGTCCTCCTTTGTTGCCTACTTAACGGGGATTACCGAAGTAAACTCCCTCTGCCCTCACTACATCTGCCCCAACTGTAAACATAGCGAGTTCATTACCGACGGGGTCTACGGCAGCGGCTTTGACCTGCCCGATAAGACCTGCCCCCAATGTGGCACTCCCTACAAAAAAGACGGCCATGACATTCCTTTCGAGACCTTCTTGGGCTTCGACGGTGACAAAGAGCCTGATATCGACCTGAACTTCAGTGGTGAGTACCAAGCCAACGCCCACAAGTACACCGAGGTTCTGTTCGGCGAGGGCAACGTCTACCGCGCAGGTACCATCTCCACGTTAGCGGACAAGACTGCTTACGGCTATGTCAAGAAATACTTCGAGGAAAAGGGTCAGGTGGTTCACAACGCAGAATTAAACCGTTTGGTTCAGGGCTGTGCAGGCATTAAAAAGACCACGGGTCAGCACCCTGGCGGCATCATGGTTGTACCGCGGTATAAGAACATTTTCGACTTCTGCCCCATCCAGAAGCCTGCCAACGACATGAGCGCTGACTCCATCACCACCCACTTCGACTACCATTCCATCTCCGGCAGAATGCTCAAGCTGGATATTCTGGGTCACGATGACCCGACCATGATTAAGATGTTAGAAGACTTAACGGGCATGGATGCCACCACCATCTCTTTGGACGACAAAGAGACCATGAGCATCTTTACCTCCACCGAGGCTTTAGGTGTCACGCCCGAGCAAATAGGCAGTGAGGTAGGCACCTATGCAGTGCCCGAGTTCGGTACCTCCTTCGTCCGTCAGATGCTTTGCGATACCCGCCCCACCACCTATTCGGAGCTGGTTCGCATCAGTGGACTGTCCCACGGTACCGACGTTTGGCTGAACAACGCCCAGACTCTGGTCAATACGGGTGTTGCGCCCCTGTCGAAGGTCATCTGTACCCGTGACGATATCATGCTCTACTTAATCCAATGCGGTGTGCCCGACCTGCCTGCCTTCAAGATTATGGAGAAGGTGCGTAAAGGCAAAGGCTTAACTCCCGAGGATGAAGCCTTAATGCGCGAGCATGAGGTTCCCGAGTGGTATATCGAGTCCTGTAACAAGATTAAGTATATGTTCCCCAAAGCCCATGCAACGGCGTATGTTACCATGGCGTTCCGCATCGCTTGGTTTAAGGTGCATCGTCCCTTAGACTTCTACACTGCGTACCTGACTGTCCGTGCCGACGCCTTCGATGCCGCCACCATGACGGGTACGTCCGACGAGATGCGCCGCATGATTGCGGACATCAATGCCAAAGAGGACGCCACCGCCAAAGAAAAGGAAAAAATCACCGCTCTCGAAGTCTGTATCGAGATGTACGAGCGTGGGTTCCGATTCCTGCCCATCGACCTCTACCGTTCCGAAGCCACCAAGTTCATTCAGGTGGACGGCAAAATCCTGCCGCCTCTGTCCTCCTTAGGTGGCGTGGGTGAGTCAGCGGCGCATAGCATTGTTGCGGCTCGTCAGGAAGGGGCTTTCTTCTCCAAAGACGACCTGCGTGTCCGCGCCAAAATCTCCAAGTCGGTTATCGAGACACTGGAACAACAAGGATGTCTTGCGGGGATGCATGACAGCAGTCAAATCAACATGTTCGAGTTTTAAGGGGCATCTTTTCCGCCATCCTTCGTTAGCAATGCTCGCGCGTATCACATACGCGCTTGCGCTTGCACCTTGGCTGGCGAAAAATCTGCACCCTTAAAAGAGAGTGGGCATCTTTTCCGCCATCCTTCGTTAGCAATGCTCGCGCGTATCGCATACGCGCTTGCGCTTGCACCTTGGCTGGCGAAAAATCTGCTCCCTTAAAAGAGAGTAGGCATCTTTTTCGCAACTCTGCGTTGATTCGCTCGCGGATATCACATATACCGCTTCGCTTCTCGCCTTGATTTGCGAAAAATCTATTGTATTTTGAAATAAGGAGTAAACATATGAAGGTTTTGCACATTGCCGATGTTCACCTGACCTCGCGGTTGGACCGTTCTGCTCGGGAAGCGGAGCGTGCCGACCATCTGCTTGCGCGCCTGTCCGACGCGGTTGCGGCAGGAGCAGAGCTGGTGCTGATTGCAGGGGATTTGTTCGAAACCCCCTTCGAATCAGAGACCCTGACGAATCGGGTCTTTTCGGCACTGGGTGCGCTTTTGGTGCCCGTCTGTCTCATTGCAGGCAATCATGACTGTGCCTGTGCAGGAAGCAGTTATCGCAAAGCCTCTTTCCCTGAAAATGTCCATTTTCTGGACGAATCCAACCCCACCTTTGAAACGGACGCCGTAACCGTTTACGGCATTTCCTTTACTGCGCCCTTTGAACCGAGACGGATGTTGTCCGACTATTCAGTCAAAGACCCCCAAAAGCTCAACATCCTGCTTTTCCACGGAGATCTGGCAAGCGAGAGTGAGTATATGCCCTTTACTCCAAAAGAGCTTGCGGACACGGGTGCGGACTATGTGGCACTGGGTCACATTCACAAACGGACCGAGCCCAAGACTGAAGGCAAGACCACCTACGCCTATGCAGGCATCCCTGACGGCAGAGGCTTTGACGAGCTGGGCGAGCAGGGCGGTTGGATGCTGAACCTTGAAAAGGGCAAATGCACTTATGAGTTTTTCCCCATGTGGGGACGGCAATATATCGAGCAGACGGTGGATTTGGAGGGGTTGACCCACACTGCCGCCTGCGTGGACAAAATCCGTGCCACCCTTTCGGGTCGGACGGAGGATGCGTACAAGCTCCGCCTCCGTGGCAGGGTCTTGTTCCCTTTATCGGTCACGAGCATTGTAAAACAGCTCTCCGACCTTTATTGCGTCAGGTGCATTGACGAGTGTAATCAAGAAGACCCGACCCAGGACTTTGACGATTATTCCTTGGTCGGCTTGTTTGCCAAGATGGCGGATGAGAAAATCGCTTCCGCCACCGATGAAACCACCAAAAAGACCTATGCCATGGCAAGGCAGTTCGGGCTTTCCGCCTTACTGGAACAGCCCATGAAAGGGGTGGATGAAGAATGATTTTAAAAACCCTGACCCTTCATTCCT
>JAGAUM010000028.1 GCA_017620795.1 Clostridia bacterium | reverse complement strand
TATCCTCGGTATAGGTGTCAATCATCTGCATGCCGAAGGACATATTGGACTGACCGCCCATGAGCCACAAGTCACCGAACAGAATGTTGTCGATGGTCAGGGTGTTTTGGACATCGGTGGTGTCGGTCACGGTAATGGAGAACTTGTCATGACCGCCCTTTTGGGGAGGCAGGACTGCTGACCAAGCACTGTCGGTAACAGGCACGGTCGCAGTGGAGACGGTCTTGCCCGACGCGTCTTTTAAGGTAACGATGACTGATTCTGTGCCGCCGAAGCCGGAAATTTTGATGTCCTTATCCCGTTGTAAAATCATGCCCGAAGCGAAGATGCTGGGCAGGCGGAGAATCTTTGCCGCAGCGGCGCGTGATGCCAAAACCGCCTCACTGTCCGTTTGGGTGTTGATGTCCCATTCGGAGACGGTGATGGTGTTATCAAAGAATCCGTCTAGAATAATCTTGGCGCGAACTGCCTTGACTGCAGGGAGTTTATCACCGAAGTCGGACAGGCGAATCAGCGGATAGGCTTGGTCAAAGTTCTTGCCCAGCACCTCGGTGTTGGTGGCAGTGTAGAAGTGATGGAAGTCCGTGCCATTCTCACTGTAATAGAACTCGATACAATAGGTGCTTCCCACGCCCTTCTTGGCAGACAGGAACATGGTCATGTCCTCAAGTTTCCGTGCCGTGTCAAAGGTCGCAGTAACGGTGCCATCGGTATTAAAGACGGTTGCCGTTACGGGGTCACGGTCGCTTGCGGCATCGGCGATGCCTGCAGCAGTACCGCTACTGTTGCCCGTCACTGTAACCGTCGCCTCTACCTGCATGACACTTGCCTGCAGGCTGTCCAAATGCTCGGTCCCATAGTCGGAAAGGACGTTGATGGGTGCCACATTTTCATACGCAGTCAGAGCGTAGGGGTTGGGCTCGTATGCCGAGGGGTTGACGGTGACCTTCGGCTTGTAGTACACGTTGTTTCTTGCGGAAACAGCGCCTGCGTTTAAGACGAAGTAGACCTTTTCACCCTTTTTCAGCGAAATCTCGGTCGCCTGGGTCTCAAAAGCAGTGTTGCCCGTGACAGTGATAAAATCGTTATAGGCGCCATTCTTCGGAATCAGGGTCTTGGATTCGGTACGGATGGCGTAGGCGATATCATCGGTGGCGTTCATGTTATAAGGAGTGATGGTAGCAGACGGGATGTTATAGCGTCCGTCCTTGGGGGCAACAAACGCCAGCACCAGATTCTCGGTTGCCGAGGGGCGCATAAAGGTGTTGTCGGGTCGGTACTGAATATCCGATGCGTCATAGAAGCGGAAGTACCGATACCCGTCGGGAGTAGTGTATAAGGACGAGGGCAGTTTCTGGTAGGTGGTGCCTGTTGCAGTTAAGTCGACATTGTTTTCATAATAAATCTGCCATACGCCTTCGTTTTCCACCTTGATGTTACGGATACCCGAAAGCTCGTAAGCGATGTCGGTCATGCCCACATCGTAGGGCATGGTCTGTACCGCAGTGGTCTTGACCGTCTCGGTGCCGTCCAGCTCGGTAAAGGTTGCACAAACGGTCAGGGGTTCAGGGAAGTTCTTCGTTGCGCCGCCACTATAGGTGTAGGTTAAGACCTTGAACTTGCCACTGGTTTCGTCTACAGGCTTTAAGACCGTCTCATTCGACGAGGTATAGCGGATGCTGCCGGGGATACCGGGGGTGACGGGCAGAGACAAATCCACGATGTTTTGGGAAGCGGAGTCTGCCTTGGTGTAGTAGTGCAGATAGTGCTCTGCCTTTTCATAATCCCCGATGGGCTCTGCCCCCTCTTCGGGCGCTTCATTTAAAGTCGTGTTATAGGAGACGGTGGGCTTCCAACTCATGCCGTCGCCATGCTGGCTATCCCCTGCGGAGACTACGAAATAGAGGTGAGTCCCCATCTCCAGGTACAGAGTCTGCGCAGGAGACTGAACGGTAGTTTTGGGTGCTATATAATAAAAATCATTAAAGTCGCCGTTTTCAGGCCATAAAACTTTTTCATCGGTACGGATCGCAACATTCACACCATCCCAGCCTTCTTTGATGGTGGTGTTGCAAGTTACATCGGTAGCAGGAATATCCCAGTAACCGCTGTAAGGAACGGTGAAGGCAAGAACGATATTTTCGCTCATAATCGGGACCAAAGAAGCGGTGTTAAAACGATAGCGGCTACCCAGTTCGGTAAAGTAGCAAGGGTATTCCCAAACGGTATCCGGACGATAGAAGCGGATGAACATAGGACGATACTCGGTGCCTTTTTCGGACAAGGCGGCACGAGGCTCATACATTGCGCGCCAGTAGCCCGTTCCGTCCATCGCCAAGTCCGATGCACTGTCTAGAGTAAAGGTGGTGTCGGTCGGTGATGCCGTGTAGGACATCACATGGGCAGTGGTGGTTTTGACCGTGGTTTCGGTGCCGATGGTGGGGGTAAAGGTGGCGGTAATAGTCACCGGGGTGGGCAATGCGTTCTGGGCAAAAGTGCCACCCGTGTGAGATGCGCCTACGATATCAAACTTGCCCGACTGGTCGGCATGGGGTTTTAAGACCGCTTCGTTACTGGAAGTGTAGGTCACGGTGCCCTGTGCATAGGGGTTGGTCAGAACCGAGAAGTCTGCCACATTGCGGTCGGCAAAGGTTTCATCCTCATAGTGAGTTAACAGCGTAAAGTCGCTTTGGTAGCCTGCGATGGTGTCTACGCATTCTACCTTAAAGTCGTTGATGCAATACTCGTCGGAGTACTGGTTGCCGTTACGGTCAACAATCAGCAGAAGCTGATCCCCCTCGGTCAGTGCAACGGAGGTCAGCGGAATCTCTGTGTCGGTTCCGTAGTTGGCTTTCTTCCAGCCGGTGGTGCCATCTGCGGCGGTAAGGCCGGGATTGCCGGGCCAGACACTGGTGACGGTGCCGTCCTTCGCCTTCTTTGCCACCTTGACCAGATGACCGTCCTGATTAGTCGCAAAAGAGGTACGGCGCATAGAACCGTTAAACAGATACAGTCCTGTTCTGGGGGCTTTGAATACAGCGGCAGGAGAGTTGTGTTCGGGAGTGACAAAGCCTGCGGTAAAACCGGTGGCAGCATGGGTTTTGGACACGCCCATGGTGCCGTAGTAGGGAATTGCTGATTCGGAAATATTAACGACAGTACCCGAATAGCCGTCTTTCCAGGTCATACCCCAAGCGGCTTCGGAAGCGATGTTCTTGCCGACACTGGGCAGACCGAAGCAGGTATAAGGGGTCAGGGTGTTTTGAGTGCCGTTATACGCACCGATGGTCCAGATATGCTCGCCATCGTTGAAGGTGCCGTCTTCATCCCCTTCGGCATAATCGTAAGTAAAGGCGTCCCAGATGCTGTAAACGGGCAGCGGTTCCACTTCTTCGGGGATGGGGGCAACAAACTTCATGGCAGGTTTCCAGGAAGCCGCGTCGCCGTTGGAGTTGGCACCACAGTTTAAGACGAAATAAATCCGCTCCCCTGCCTCGAAAAGCTTGTTGTTAATCGCAGGGGTGGCAACAGTGGTTTGAGCTTCAACATAGCTGAAGGCGTTATAGTCGCCGTTGGGCCACAACAGCTCGTCATCGGTACGGATGGCGGCGTTGACGCCATCCCAGTTGGGGCGTGCCTCGGTCTTTCCGCCCGACGTACAAACGATGTTGGCGGAAGGAATCGACCAGTAGCCTTCATAAGGGATAGTAAAAGCCATGACAACGCTCTGACCGTTGGCGGCGAAGATTTCGTTATTATAGGGGCGGAAGGTGCTTCCGCTTGCCGTTTTGAACTGATAGTATTCGGTAGAGCCGTTGTTCCGCACCTCGACGGGAGTTTCCAGGTAGTTGGAAAGGGAGGTGGTCAGGGCGCTTGTGTACTCATGCATGATTGTCCAGACGCCGTTGCCATCTAAGGCGATATCCGCAAAGGAATCCAATACGAAGTCGGTCTCTGTTTGTTCCTCAACCGCATAAGCAAAGGTATGAACCTTCGTTTCGCGGACGGTTTCGGTTCCGTCCTCGGCAATATGAGTAGCTGATACGGTCACGGGCGTTGCAAAGGGCGAAGAATAAACACCGCCATGGTTGGACGCGCCGAGGATTTCAAAGACACCCGCCTCGTCGGTGGGAGCGAGGATGGATTCATCGTCCGACGCATAGGTAACCGTTCCGCCCACATGCGGAAGGGATAAGTCCAGAATATTGCGGTCCGAAAGGGTTTCGTCACTATAGTAGCTGACCGTATAAGAAGCTTTTTCATAGTTCGGGATAGTGGTTACTTTTTCAATATCAAAAAAACGGATGGAATACTCGTCCGAATACTGATTGATATTACGGTCAATCATCAGCAAGAGCTGTTCCCCCGCCGAAAGGGTTACTGCCGTCCAGGGAATCGGCGTATCCAAACCGTAGTTAGCTTTTGCCCAACCGCCGGTGCCGTCGGAAGAGGTCAGACCCGCTCCGCTCGGCCAGATATTGGTCAGAGTGCCGTCTGCCCCACGCTTCATGACCTTTAACAAATGCCCGTCCTGACGGGTCGCCGTACCGCCACGGTAAAAGGCACCGTCAAAGACATACATTCCGGCTTCGGGCGCAGTAAAGACTGCAGTGGGGTAGTAATGCGCTCCGCTCATACCGGGAGTAAAGCCGGCAGAAATACGGGAGGGAGATACACCCATAGACCCGTAAACAGTTGACGTATTGGTGTAGTCTACAGCCACATTCTCATAGCCGCTGCGCCATGTCATACCCCAAGTCTTGGTGTCTACCGATGCATTGGCAGAGCCTCGCCCGAAGCAGGGGTACGGGGTTACCGTCCCGACTGCAGGGTCAAAATATCCGATGGTCCAGATATGGTCTCCATCGTTAAAGGTCCCGTTCTCATCCCCGGCGGCATATTCCGCGGTGAAAGCATCATAAATGCTGTAAACGGTTACGTCCTCCGTTGCAAACACAGGGACGGTAAACACCATTGGCAGGGTCAATGCCCAAACCAATATCCAAGCCAATACTTTCTTCATTCCCAATTCTCCTTTTGTCTTTTTTCTACCAATTATTATAGACTTGTTGATGAAAAAAGTAAATATTGTTTTATAAAATATTTTTGTACTTTTTAGGAAAAAGTTTGTATAATTCTTTTCGGCTGAATAATTTTCATCTTTTTCCGCTTAAAACCTTGACTTTAGGGGCTTTTTTGATTATAATTAACAGTGTGTGAAATTTTTTAACATTTTTAACATCAGGGAGGTGAAGCCGTGAGTGCTGAACGCCGCGCAGAAATCTTAGCATTGCTCAAAAAGCGTGGAACGCTCTACTTAAAAGAACTGGAAGTGCTCTTTCCTCAGGTATCCAGTATGACCTTGCGTCGGGATCTGGATTATCTGGAAAAAGCAGGGGAAGCCATTCGCATCAAAGGTGGTATCCGCCTCGCCCATCCCGATCGGATGGAGGATGTGTTCAGTTTGAGACTGGCACAGCGTCAGGAGGAAAAGGCACGGATTGCCCGTATCGCCGCCGAGTATATTGAACCGAATCGCTCCATTTATATTGACCCGGGTACTACGGGATTGAATCTGGCACGGTTGATGCCTGACACCAATCTGTTTGTACTGACCTCGGGATTGCAGGTTGCATTAGAGGTTTGTAAGAAACGGACCCCCACCGTAAACCTACTGGGCGGACAAATCAACCGCAATAACATGTCGGTTGCAGACCCCAGAACGGTCAAGTCTTTGGAAGATTATAACTTCGATCTGGCGTTTATTGCCCCCGCCGCTATCTCGTTGGACCACGGTTGCTCTAACGGCGACTATAACGACTGCGAGTTAAAACGTCGGATTATGCAGAAGGCGACCATGAACATCGCCATGGCTGACGTCAGCAAGCTGGACAAGGTGATGCCCTTCACCTTTGCCGAGTTCGGGCAGATTCATCTGCTCATCACAGACCGCAAACCGCCGCAAGCTTATCTCGATGCCGCAAAGGCTGCAGGGATTAAGGTGCGTTGGGAATAAAGAATTTTTATAAGAGGAGGAATAAATTATGGCAACACCAGTCATGATGCCGAACGTCGGAATCTCCGTAGAAAGCTGTATTCTGACCGAATGGCACAAGAAAAAAGGCGACACGGTCAAAGCCGGTGAAGTTCTTTTTTCTTACGAAACCGATAAATCGACTGCTGACGAAGTAGCCGAGGTAGACGGAACCGTACTGGAACTCTTCTTCAACGAAGGAGACGACATTCCGGTAATGACCAACGTCTGCGTTATCGGTAAAGAAGGCGAAAGCGTCGAGGAGTTCCGCCCCGCAGGCGAAGCTGAAGAAGCACCTGCCGCTGCACCCGTAGCAGAAGCTGCACCCGTTGTAGAAGCTGCTCCCGCTGCACCCGTTGCTCCTGCCGCTCCCCAAGAAGGATTTGTAAAATGCTCTCCGCGTGCTCGCGCTCTTGCCCAAAAGGCAGGCGTTGATCCGCGCTTTGCTACCCCCACCGGCGCAGAAGGCCGTGTCGTAGAAAAAGACATCCGTGCGCTGATGGCAAGCGGTGCTACCGCTACCCCCGCATCTGTAGGTGCTTATGAAGGACAGTCAGGCACTGGCTTGGGCGGCCGTTTCTCTGTAAACGACATTAACGCTCCTGCCGCAGCTGCTGCTTCCGTTGCTCCTGCTGCTGCATACGTGGACGAGAAGATGAGCTCGGTTCGCCGTTCGATTGCCAAGGCAATGAACACTTCTTTGACCACCATTCCCCAGCTGACTCACACCATTACCTTCGACGCTACCGAGATTATGAACTTCCGCAAGAAGTTAAAGGCTGGCGCAGAAGCGTTGGGTCTGGGCAACATCACCTTAAACGACATGATGATTTTCGCCGTTTCCCGTGTTCTTTCCAAGCCCGAGCATAAGGCTTTGAATGCAAACTTAATCGATGGCGACACCATGCGTTACTTCAGTGGCGTTCACGTAGGCGTTGCAACCGACACCGACCGCGGTCTGTTGGTTCCCACCCTGTTTGACGCTGACAAGAAGTCCTTAAACGAAATCTCGGCTGAAGCAAAGGCGCTGTTTGCAGAAGCAAAAGCAGGCAACATCAGCCCCGACAAGTTAAAGGGTGCAAGCTTCACCATCTCGAACCTGGGCTCTTTGGGTATCGAGCACTTCACCCCCGTAATCAATCCGCCCCAAACCGGTATTTTAGGTGTTGACGCCATCACTACCCGCGTTCGCGAGGAGAATGGTGAAATCAAGACCTACCCGGCAATGGGTCTGTCTCTTACTTATGACCATCGTGCTCTGGACGGCGCTCCTGCTTCCAAGTTCCTGATGGATCTGAAGAACACGCTGGAGAACTTCTCCATCCTGCTCTGCCGCTAAGGAGGGTCAACCATGGAACTGTTTGACTTAATCGTTATCGGCGGCGGCCCTGCAGGCTACAATGCCGCAGGTCGCGCAGGACATTCGGGTCTTAAGACTCTGGTCATTGAAAAGCGTGCTTTAGGTGGCGTTTGCTTGAACGAAGGCTGCGTTCCCTCCAAGTCGCTTTTATACTCGGCAAAGGTTTTAGACTATGCCAATCATGCATCGAATTACGGTGTCACCGTAACCGGCGCTTCTTTAGACCAAAAGAAGGTCGTTGCCCGTAAGGACAAGGTTGTAAAGACCTTGGTTTCGGGTATCGGAATGCAGATGAAGCAGGCAGGCGTTAAAGTCGTTGCCGCTGAAGCACAGATTTTAAAGAAGGATGCCGAAGGCTTCCATGTAACCGCTGACGGTCAGGAATATGTGGGCAAGAACTTGTTGATTGCTACCGGTTCCGCTCCCGTCGTTCCCCCGATTCCCGGCCTGCGTGAGGGCTTGGAGGCAGGTCATGTCATGACCAACCGCGAAGTATTAGACCTCCAGGAAATCCCCGAGAAGCTGGTGGTTATCGGTGGCGGTGTTATCGGCCTTGAAATGGCTTCCTACTATAACTCTGTAGGCTCTAAAGTTACTGTCATTGAAATGCTCGACCATATCGCAGGTCCCACCGACCGCGAGATTTCTAACATTTTAATGAAGAACTACGAGAAGAAGGGCATCACCTTCAAGCTGGGCTACAAGGTAACCGCAGTAGAAAAGAACGCTGTTATCTGCGAAGACGCCAACGGCAAGTCTGAAAGCGTTCCCGCCGACAAGATTCTTTGCTCCATCGGTCGCCGTGCCGTAACCCAGGGCTTCGGTCTAGAGAACTTAAACGTCTTATTAGACCGCGGTGCTATTAAGACCGATGAACAGATGCGCACCAACATCGCAGGGCTGTATGCCGCAGGCGATGTCAACGGCGTATCCATGCTGGCGCACACCGCTTACCGTGAGGGTGAGGTTGCTATCAACACCATCCTGGGTAAGAAGGACCATATGCGCTATCATGCCATCCCCAGTGTTATCTATACCAACCCCGAAGTTGGCGCTGTCGGTGAAACCGAAGAGTCTGCCAAAGCAAAGGGTATGGATGTAGAAGTGGTCAAACTGCCGCTGATGTACAGTGGCCGCTATGTTGCCGAGAACGAGGATTCCCGCGACGGCATCTGCAAGGTATTGGTTGACCGCAAATATCGCCGCGTTGTCGGCATCCACATGATCGGTAGCTATGCGTCTGAAATCATCTACGGCGGTGCCATGATGATTGAGACCGAGCTGAAGGTTGAGGACTTACAGGAAATCGTATTCCCCCACCCCACCGTCTGTGAAGTAATCCGTGAAGCATTATTTGAAGTGAAATAAATAAGGAAAAGGAGCGATACTTATGCCAAAATCTATGTACGTAGATCCCAAACAGGCGTTTAAGAAACGCAACATTAAGTTCAAGGACATCCCCGTTTGTCATTATGACAAAACCATCAAGGATGAGCTGGACGCAAAGAACTTCACCAAAGCTGACTTGATCGGCATTTATGCTGACATGGTTGCTATCCGTGAGTTTGAGACCATGCTGATGGACATCAAACTGAAGGGTAACTACAACCAGAAAGATTACACCTATCCGGGTCCTTCCCACTTGGCTATCGGTGAGGAAGCAACCGCTGTTGGTCAGGCTTATCTGTTGGGCGTTGAAGACTTCATCTTCGGTACCCACCGTAGCCACCACGAAGTTATCGCTAAGGGCCTTTCTGCTATCAAGAAGCTGTCTGACGACGAGCTGACTGAAATCATGAAGTCCTACAACAACGGCGTTAACTACGAGACCGTTATGAAGTACTCCACCGCTAAGAACACCAAAGACTTGGCAAAGGACTTCTTCATGTATGGCATCATGTGCGAGCTGTTCGCAAAGGACTGCGGTTTCTCCCGTGGTCTGGGCGGTTCCATGCACGCATTCTTCCTGCCCTTCGGTATTTTCCCGAACAACGCAATCGTTGGCGGTTCCGGCCCCATCGCTACCGGTGTTGCTCTGTATAAGAAGTGCAACCAAAAGGGTGGCGTTGTCGTTGCCAACGCAGGTGACGGTGCTGCAGCCCGTGGCCCTGTTTACGAGTCGATGAACTTCGCAAACATGGACCAGTTCAAGGAACTGTGGGAAGACGGCTACAAAGGCGGTCTGCCGATTATCTACAACTTCAACAACAACCACTACGGCATGGGTGGTCAGACCAAGGGCGAAACCATGGCTTACAGCGACCTGGCTCGTCTGGCTGCATTCACTCCCGACCAGATGCACGCAGAGCGCATCAACGGTTGGAACCCCTTAGCAATGATTGACGCTTACCGTCGTTCCATTGACACCATCAAGAAGGGCGAAGGTCCTGTCCTGTTAGACGTTGTTACCTATCGCTTGAGCGGTCACTCCACTTCCGACGTTATGACCTACCGTACCAAGGAAGAGGTTGAGGAATGGAGCAAGTCCGATCCGCTGACCGTATTCCCGAAAGAGCTGGTTAAGGCTGGCGTTGCTACCCAGAAAGAACTGGATAAGGTTCGTGACACTGTCATCGACCGCAACAAGAGAATGTTCATGCTGGCTTCTGACCTGGAAATCTCTCCCTACACCGATTACGACAAGAACCCCAACTTCTTGGAAGATTTGATGTTCTCCAACCAGACCGTCGAAAAGATGGACGACCGTGCTTGCGACGTTCGCATGCCCAAGGAAGAGAACGAGCGCTTCAAGAAGATTGCCGGTCAGGCTCGTTTCGCTTACGATGCCACCGGCAAGATGGTTCCGAAGTTAAAGCAGTATAACATCCGTGACGCTATCTTCGAAGCAATCTTCGACAAGTACTACACCGACCCGACCTTAATCTCCTACGGTGAAGACGTCCGTGACTGGAACGGTGCTTTCGCCGTTTACCGTGGCTTGACCGAGGCTCTGCCTTATCATCGCCTGTTCAACGCTCCGATTTCCGAGTCCGCTATCGTTGGTTCTGCAGTAGGCTACGGTATGGCTGGTGGCCGTGCAATCGTTGAGTTGATGTACTGTGACTTCATCGGCTGTGCTGGTGACGAAATCTTCAACCAGATGGCTAAATGGCAGTCCATGAGTGCCGGCGGTCTGAAGATGCCTGTTGTTCTGCGTGTTTCCGTTGGTTCCAAGTACGGTGCACAGCACTCTCAGGACTGGACCGCACTCTGTGCACACATTCCGGGCTTGAAGGTTGTATTCCCTGTTACTCCTTACGATGCTAAGGGTATGATGAACGAAGCATTAAAGGGTACCGACCCTGTTGTCTTCTTCGAGAGCCAGAGAATCTACGACATGGGCGAGCGCTTCGTCAAGGAAGGCGTTCCGGAAGGTTACTATGAAGTTCCCTTCGGTGAGCCCGCTATCCGTCGCGAAGGTAAGGACTTAACCATCCTGACCATCGGTGCAACCCTGTACCGCGCACTGGAAGCAGCTGAAGAACTGGAAGCCAAGTATGGCATCTCCGCAGAAGTTATCGACGCACGCAGCGTTGTTCCCTTCAACTATGACAAGGTTATCGAGTCTGTGAAGAAGACCGGCAACATCTTACTGGCCAGCGACGCTTGCACCCGTGGTAACATCCTAAACGACATGGCACAGAACATCACCCAGATGGCGTTCGATTATCTGGATGCTCCGCCTGTTGTTTTGGGTGCTAAGAACTGGATTACTCCTGCGTTCGAGTACGATGCAGAGTTCTTCCCGCAGCCCTCTTGGTTCCTGGATATCATCCATCAGAAGCTGATTCCTTTAAACGGCTATGTGGCTGACCAGAACTTTACTTCCGTAGAGTTGAACCGCAAGTCCGCTAAGGGCGTTTGATGTAATAAAAGTAAGGGGTGTACAGAAATGTACACCCCACTTTTTAAGAAGGAATCCTATGCGTATTTTTTTCCAACCCACCACCGACCCTGCCTTTAATCTGGCAGTGGAAGAATACCTGCTCTATCATACGGACGAGGACTGCCTCATGCTCTGGCAGAACGACAAAAGCATCATCGTCGGCAAGAACCAGAACACCGCGGCAGAAATCAACCGCGCTTTCGTGACCGAGCATCAAATCCCCGTCATCCGCCGCTTAACCGGTGGCGGTGCCGTCTTTCACGACCTGGGAAACTTAAACTACACCTTCATCCGCCGTCACGCACGGGACAGCTTCAATGACTTTGCGCTGTTTTCAAAGCCTGTGATTGAAGTGTTACGGTCCTTGGGCGTTCCTGCGACCCTTTCGGGGCGCAACGACCTGCTGGCAGATGGCAAAAAGTTCTCGGGCAATGCGCAGGTGGCGTACGGTGACAGTGTCCTGCACCACGGCACCCTCCTCTTCTCTTCGGATATGAGCATGCTTTCCAAAGCCTTAAACGTCCATCCCTTAAAGGTCAAGAGCAAGGGCGTCGCATCGGTGCGCAGTCGGGTCACCAATCTGTGTGAATATACCGATTGCACCCCCAAGTCCTTTGCAAAGCTCCTTTTTGACCGATTCCAAGACGGTGACAACCGCCCCCTGTCGGATGCGGAAATCATTGCCGTGGAAAACATCAAAAAAGAGCGGTATGACACCTGGGAATGGAACTACGGCACCCGACTCCCCTATCAGATTCAGAACACCGCCTACCTCTCTGCAGGGTTGGTAACGGCAGAAGTATCTGTTGCCGACAACCGCATTTCGGCAGTGCGAATCAGCGGTGACTTCTTTGGTCAACGGGAGATTACGGAGCTGGAAGAAAAGCTTACGGGCGTCTTGTATCAGGACGAAGCTTTAAAGGTGGTTTTGGATTCCCTCCCCTTAAACGAGTATATTGTGGGGGCAACCCCTTTGGATTTACTTTCTATTTTGCTTTGAAAGGAAGAAAACCATGAGTAACAAAAAAGCTGTTATGTACGGCGCAGGCAATATCGGCCGCGGCTTTATCGGTCAGCTTTTTAACCGCTCGGGCTTTGACACCGCTTTTATCGATGTCAACCCTGCGGTCATCGAACAGCTGAACACCGAAAAGCAGTACCCCATCCGCATCCTGCACGGAGACACCTATGACGAAGTGATTGTCGATCGGGTTTCCTGCGTAGACGGTCGGGATAATAGCGCTATCGCCAAAGCCATTGCCGAGGCGGACGTCATGGCAACCGCCGTTGGCGTCAACATCTTAAAGTTTATTATGAAGCCTCTGGCTGAAGGCATCCGCCTGCGGTTCTCCGCTCCCGATGCCAAGCCCTTAAACATCATTATTTGTGAGAACTTAATCGGTGCTGACACCTACTTAAAAGAAGGTGTTGCCCAGTATTTGGAGGAGGATGAAAAGGCATATTTAGACCAAGTAGGCTTTGTAGAAGCTTCCATCGGCCGTATGGTGCCCATCCAGACCCCCGAAATGCAGGGCGATAACCCCTTGCGTGTCTGTGTGGAGAGCTATGACCAACTCCCTGTGGACAAAGCCGCCTTCCGTGGCGAAATGCCCGAGATTGTGAATATGCTCCCCTTCTCGCCCTTCGAGTTCTTTATTAAAAGAAAGCTCTTCTTGCACAATATGGGTCACGCCCTCACCGCTTATTTAGGTTGCTTAAAGGGCTATACCTACATCTATGAAGCCATCGAGAACGAGACCATTAAAAAGCTGGTCAAAGAGACCATGGACCAAAGTGCCAAGGCTCTGTCTACCGAGTATAATGTGCCCATTGAAGAGCTGATTGACCATGTGGACGATTTAATCTTCCACTTCGGCAACCGCCAGCTAAAGGACACCGTTCAGCGTGTGGGCAATGACTTGAATCGCAAGTTAAACCCCAACGACCGACTGGTTGGTCCCCTGCTTTTGGAAGAAAGCTTGGGCATGGATATTACCCCTGCCTGCAAGGCTGTTGCGGCAGCACTCCACTTTACCCATGACGAGCTGTCCCAAAAAGACCATGGCGAACTCTTGCGCGAAGTGGCAGGGTTAAAGGAAAGCGACCGAGCATATCAAATGATTCTGGACTTTGACAAAAAGCTCAACGCCAATCCCAACCCCGAAGCATTACTGTAAAATAAAAAAGACTCCCGTTCGGGAGTCTTTTTTTATTCGTCTATCTTAAACGATAAACATATTCTTTG